>NZ_DBNHWK010000033.1:0-6115 GCF_057140465.1 Gaiella sp. | reverse complement strand
GCCACCTTCGCGCGCAGGTACGCGAGGTACGGCTCCGGGTCGATCGGGCCGCCCACGACCCGCTCGAGCGTCTCCGTCGGCGTGAACTTGCGGCCGAGGACGTACAGGTGGTCGCGCAGCCACGTGTGGATCTCCTCGAACGCCCCGCGCTCGATCTGCTCCTCCGCGTCGGGGACGTCCTGGAGGAGCCGCGCCCAGATCTGGGCCGAGATCACGTTCCCGAGCTGGTACGTGGGGAAGTAGCCGAAGCTCCCGCCTCCCCAGTGCACGTCCTGCAGGCAGCCGAGCCGATCGTTCGGCACCGGGGCCCCGATCAGCTCCTCGAACCGCTCGCCCCAGGCGTCGGGGAGGTCGGCCGTCGGGAGCTCCCCGGACAGCAGCCGCTGCTCGAGCTCGAAGCGGAGGATGATGTGCAGCCCGTACGAGACCTCGTCCGCGTCGACGCGCACCAGCGAGCGCCGGACGCCGTTCACGGTGCGGTAGAAGCGGTCGCCGGGCACGCCGTCGAGCGCCTCCGGGAACGCCGACTGCATTCGCGGGTAGAACCAGCGCCAGAACGCCGGCGAGCGCCCGATCACGTTCTCCCAGAGCCGGCTCTGCGACTCGTGGAGCGCCATCGAGCACCCGTGGGCGAGCGGCGTGCGCTCGAGCGCCGGGCTCACGCCGCGCTCGTAGAGCCCGTGCCCGGCCTCGTGCATCGTGGAGAACATGGACGTTCCGTGGAGGTCGTTCTCCGCGTACCGGGTGGTGAGGCGGACGTCCTGCGTCGAGAAGCTCGTGCAGAAGGGGTGGACGGTGGGATCGAGCCGGAAGGCGTCGTCCGCGCCGAAGGCCCGCATCAGCTCGACGGACAGCTCGCGCTGGCGGTCCTCCGGGTAGAAGGCGGTCTCGAAGGGCTCGACGTCGTCGCGGGCCGCCTGGTTCGTCAACTCCTGGAGCACCGGCCTGATCCGGTCGAAGACGCGTCGGACCTCGGCCGTCTTCAGCTCCGGCTCGAACTGGTCGAGGTGGACGTCGTAGGGATCGTCGCCGGGCTCGAAGCACTCGGCGTAGCGTGCGCGGAGCTCGAGCGTGCGCTCGAGCCAGGGGCGGAAGCTCGCGTAGTCGTCGTTCGCGCGCGCCGTCACCCAGGCCTCGGTCGCCTCGGAGTTGTGCTGTGCCATCGCCGCGCTCAACTCGGTGGGGATGCGCGTCGCCTTGTCCCAGTCGCGCCGCGTGACGCGGATCAGGCTGGCGTCGTCCGAGTCGTAGGGGAGTGACTCCGCGTACGGCTCGAGCGCGTCGAGCAACCGGCCGATCTCGGGGTCGGTGAAGCGGGCGTGTGCGATCGAGCGCAGCGTCGAGAGCTGCTTCGCGCGGGTGGCGGCGCCCGGCCGCGGCATCATCACGAGCTGGTCCCAGCCGAGCACGGCCTCGGCGCTCTCGATGTCTGCGATCTCGGCGAGCCGGCGGCGGAGATCCGCGAGGTCTCGGTTCTCTCCCATCCGGAGTACCCTACGCCACCGGCTCCGGAGAGACGTGCGTTCGCCGCACCCGGACGGGATGGTCGGACATCGCGAGCAGGGCGTCGTCCCCGGACGAGTCGCCGTAGGCCCAGATCTCCGCGCGCTCCAGGCCCGTCTCCCGCAGCCACGCGTCGAGTCGCCGCGCCTTCTCCGGCCCACGGCAGTTCGCCCCGTCGAGGCGACCCGTGAACCGTCCCTCGGGATCCGTCTCGAGGCGCGTGCAGAGAACGGCGTCCACGCCGAGGAGCGCGCCCAGGGGAACGAGGTACGGCTCGAGCGACGCCGAGACGAGCACCACACGGTGGCCGAGCTCGCGATGGCGCCGCAGCCGAGCCGGCGTGTCGGGTCGGAGGCGCCGCTCGTGGAGCTCTCGCCCGTAGGCCGCTCCCGCGGCCAGGACGCCCCGCTCGTCGACACCGGCGAGCGAGGAGCACACGAGCTCCTTCAGCCGGTTCTGATCGCGTCGGAGGAGCCCGGTCCCGAGCGCTCGGGGTCGGCGGGCGAGCGCGAGAGGCAGCCTGAGGCCGGCGACCCGGAGGAGGAACGGGCCGATGCTGTCACGTCGGGTGAGCGTGCCGTCGACGTCGAAGGCGGCGACGACGGGGCGGTCGGCGGTCACGCGGGCGGTCACCGCCGGAAGAGGCTATACACTCGAAGGCGTGTCCGACGGCCCGGAGATCTTCGACGACCTCTACCTCGGCCTCCAGGCGGGAGGGGCCATCCGCAAGCAGCGGCGCGGGGAGGAGCTGACCGAAGAGGAGGCGGCGGCGATCAGCCGCTGGCAGCGGCTGTCCGTCTGGCGCAAGGCGATCGCGATCGGCGCGTTCGCCGTCGGCACGTTCGGGCTCGGGTTCACACTCGGCGGGCTCGTGTTCGGCCGCTGGCGCAGGGCCTGACGCCGTCCCGACCCCTCGCGTGGGCAGCGGCGCGCTGCAGCCGCGGGGCCTTCCCCTGCGGCCGTCCCGGTCCATCCAGGTGTCGCCGCAGGGCGAGGCCGGCGCTCCGTCGGGCGTCCGGCGCCGCCCCGCGGCGTCTCTCGCCTAGGCGTGGACGGCGATCGCCTCGCTCCAGTTCCCGAACTGGCGCTCGAGGCGCTCACCGATCGCGGCGCCGACGACGCCGACACGGTCGGCGATCAGGCCGGCCCGCATCACGACCTTGCCGAACTCCTCGTCCACGCGCAGGATCGCGAGCTTCTCGGCCTCCCCGCGGACGAGGAAGAACCCCTCGAGGTCGCCCCCGTGGGGCTCGAGGAAGACCGGCTCGAAGTTCTCGATCACGCCTTCCTCCTGCAGACCGGCGAGGTAGGAGATCGTCGCGTTGAAGCTCTCGGCCGCCTCTGCCTCGCGGCCGCGCACGATCTCCCCCCACCCGATGAAGAGAGCAGCATCCGCCATCGCGCATGCACCTCCTTGTAGGGGATTGCCTCGACTCTTACACACGGCGTCCTCGCGCTCAAGGAGAACGGAGCGCTGTCCGCGTCGGCCTGCTCACTCCGCGTCGCAAGGAGTTGCCGGGCGGATCCGATCGAACACTTGTTCGGTACCGAGGGCCCGGGTAGACTCGCCGGGATGCAGGCCGAAGAGCTCGTCGTCCACGGCGCCCGCGAGCACAACCTGAAGGACGTCACGGTCGCGCTCCCGCGCAACAAGCTCGTCTGCGTGACCGGCCTCTCGGGGTCGGGGAAGTCGTCGCTCGCGTTCGACACGATCTACGCGGAGGGTCAGCGTCGCTACGTCGAGTCTCTCTCGGCGTATGCGCGCCAGTTCCTGCAGATGATGGAGAAGCCCGACGTCGACTCGATCGACGGGCTCTCGCCGGCGATCTCGATCGACCAGAAGACGACGTCGCGCAACCCGCGCTCGACCGTCGGCACCGTCACCGAGGTCTACGACTACCTGCGGCTCCTCTACGCGCGCGCCGGACGGCCGCACTGCCCCGTCTGCGGCCGCCCGATCGCCGGGCAGAGCCTCGACCAGATCGTCGAGCAGGCGCTCGCGCTCCCCGAGGGGACGCGCTTCACGGTGAACGCGCCCGTCGTCCGTGACCGCAAGGGCGAGTTCAAGGACGTGCTCGAGGAGCTGCGGCGCGACGGCTTCACCCGGGTCAAGGTCGACGGCGAGCAGCACCTGCTCGAGGACGAGATCACGCTCGACAAGAAGTTCAAGCACACGATCGAGGTCGTCGTCGACCGCCTCGTGATGAAGCCGGACCTCCGCCAGCGCCTCACGCAGTCGATCGAGACCGCCGCCGCGCTCGCCGAGGGGCTCGTCGCCCTCGACCTCGTCGACGCCGGAGAGCAGCTCCTCTTCTCCGAGAACTTCGCGTGCCCCGACCACGGCGTCTCGCTGCCCGAGCTCGAGCCGCGCATCTTCTCCTTCAACTCGCCGCACGGCGCCTGCCCCCGCTGCACCGGCCTCGGGGCCCAGCTCGAGGTCGATCCGGACTTGCTCGTTCCCGACACGGCGCGCTCGATCGAGGAGGGCGCGCTCGTGCCGTGGTCGCTGGGCGGCCAGGGCTTCTACGAGTCGGTGATCCAGGCGATCGCCGACCGCTACGAGATCCCGCTCGACGTGGCGTGGCGCGAGCTCCCGGCGGAGCAGCAGGACCGCTTCCTCTACGGGACGGACGGCGACCGGCTGCTCGTGACGTACCGCAACCGGATGGGGCGCAAGCGGCAGTACACGATGGCGTTCGAGGGGCTCGTCTCGAGCCTGCAGCGGCGCTACCGCGAGACCGACTCGACGCAGCAGCGCGAGCGGATCGAGGAGTACATGTCGATGCGCTCCTGCCCCGAGTGCGACGGCGCCCGTCTCAAGCCCGAGGTGCTCGCGGTCACCGTCGGCGGCCTCTCGATCCACGGCTTCACGCGGATGTCGGTGACCCAGGCGCTGCGGTTCCTCGACGAGCTCGAGCTGACGCCGACGGAGCAGCTGATCGGGCACCGGATCGTGAAGGAGATCCGCGAGCGCCTCACCTTCCTCGCCGACGTCGGCGTCGGGTACCTGCAGCTCGACCGGGCGGCGAAGACCCTCTCGGGCGGGGAGGCGCAGCGCCTGCGGCTCGCGACGCAGATCGGCTCGCAGCTCGTGGGCGTGCTCTACATCCTCGACGAGCCCTCGATCGGCCTCCACCAGCGCGACAACGACCGCCTGATCGGGACGCTCGAGCGGCTGCGCGACCTCGGCAACACCGTGCTCGTCGTCGAGCACGACGAGCAGATGATGCGCGCCGCCGACTGGATCGTCGACATGGGGCCGGGCGCCGGAGAGCACGGCGGGCACGTGGTCGCCGTCGGGGACGCGGCCGCTGTCGAGGCGAGCGACGAGTCGGTCACGGGCGCCTTCCTCTCGGGCGCGCGCAGGATCGCCGTGCCGTCACGGCGCGGCGCCGACCGCGGCGTGTTCACGGTCCGCGGCGCCGCCCAGCACAACCTGAAGGGGATCGACGTCAGCTTCCCGGTCGCGAACTTCATCTGCGTCACGGGCGTCTCGGGGTCCGGCAAGTCGACGCTCGTGAACGAGATCGTCTACAAGGCCCTCGCGAACCAGCTGAACCGCATGCGCGTGAAGCCCGGCGACCACCTCGGCGTCGAGGGCATCGAGGTCTTCGACAAGGTGATCGACATCGACCAGTCGCCGATCGGGCGGACGCCGCGGTCGAACCCGGCGACGTACACCGACCTCTTCACGCACGTGCGCGAGCTGTACTCGCTGACGCCCGAGGCGAAGGTGCGCGGCTACAAGCCGGGTCGCTTCTCCTTCAACGTCCGCGGCGGCCGCTGCGAGGCCTGTCGGGGCGACGGGCAGATCAAGATCGAGATGCACTTCCTCCCCGACGTCTACGTCCCCTGCGAGACGTGCCACGGCCACCGCTACAACAAGGAGACGCTCGAGGTGCGCTTCAAGGGCAAGTCGATCGCCGACGTGCTCGAGATGTCGGTCGAGGAGGCGCTCGGGTTCTTCGCGAAGATCCCGAAGATCCGCCGCCGCCTGCAGACGCTGCACGACGTCGGGCTCGACTACATCCGACTCGGGCAGCCCGCGACGACGCTCTCCGGCGGGGAGGCCCAGCGCGTGAAGCTGGCCGCGGAGCTGTCGAAGGTGGCGACCGGCCGCACGCTCTACATCCTCGACGAGCCGACGACGGGCCTGCATTTCGAGGACGTCCGCAAGCTGATGACGGTCCTGGGGCGACTCGTCGACCAGGGCAACACGGTTCTGGTCATCGAGCACAACCTCGACATCATCAAGTCGTCTGACTGGATCGTCGACCTCGGTCCCAACGGGGGCGATGGTGGTGGCGCCGTCGTCGTGGAGGGCCCGCCCGAGGTCGTCGCCAAGACCGACGAGAGCTACACCGGCCGGTTCCTGGCTCCGATCCTCGCCGCTGCCGGCACTCTCTAGGGGAGCGTCGTGGTTCAGCGGCCACCGGCAGGGACGATTCCCGACACGCCGGGCTCCTACCAGTTCAAGGACAGCGACGGGCGCGTCATCTACGTGGGCAAGGCCAAGTCGCTGCGCAGCCGTCTCTCCAACTATTTCCAGAACCCGCGAAACCTGCAGCCCCGAACCCGCCAGATGGTCGAAGCCGCCGACAGCGTCGAGTGG
>NZ_DBNHWK010000032.1:0-66072 GCF_057140465.1 Gaiella sp. | reverse complement strand
TCGTCGTCACGCGCCCGCCCTGCCCGGTGCCGGGCACGGCGCCCGGGTCGACGCCGTGCGCGGCGGCGATCCGAGCGCCGACGGGCGAGACGAACGTCCGGCCGGTGCCACCGGCTGCCGCGGGCGCGGGCACGGGTGGCGTGCCGGCCGGCGGAGCAGCCGCTGGGGGCGCGGGCGTGGGCTCCGCGGGCGGCGCGGGAGCCGCCGGCTCTGCGGCCGCGGGCGCCTGGGCGACCGGTTCCGGCTCCGGCTCCGGCTCCGGTGCGGCGGGCGCGCCGGCCGGCGCGATCAGCGCGAGCACCGTCCCCACCTCGACCGTCTCGCCCTCCTGGACGAGGACCTGCGCGACGACGCCCTCTCCGGGGCTCGGCACCTCGGTGTCGACCTTGTCGGTGGAGATCTCGAGCAGGGGCTCGTCGAGTGCGACCGTGTCCCCCGGCTGCTTCAGCCACCGGGTGATCGTTCCCTCGGACACGGAGACACCCATCTGGGGCATCACGACCTCGGTCTGGGTTCCGGTGCTCACATCTCCTCCTGTGCGGGCGGCGCCGGGCCCGCCCTCAATATGCCGCCAGCTCCCTGAGCTCGCGGACGACGTCGTCGACCTGTGGGATGAACACCTTCTCGAGGTTGGGCGCGAACGGCACCGGCGAGTCGGGCGCCGCGAGGCGTCGCACGGGCCCGTCGAGGTGCTCGAACGCCTCGTCCGCGATCGTTGCCGCGATCTCCGCGCCGAACCCCCCGGTCCGGGTGTCCTCGTGCAGGACGAGCACCTTCGAGCAGCGGCGAACGCTCTCGAGCACCGTCTCGCGGTCCCACGGGATGATCGTGCGGAGGTCGACGATCTCGACGGAGACGTCGTCCTCCTGTGCGAGTCGCTGTGCCGCCTCGTCTGCCGTGTAGACCATCGCGCCCCACGTGATCACGGTCACGTCCGCACCCGGCCGGTGCGTGCGTGCCTGGCCGAACGGGACGGTGTAGCGCTCGTCGGGCACCTCGCCCTTGATGCGCCGGTAGAGGTGCTTGTGCTCGAAGAAGAGCACCGGGTTCGGATCCAAGATCGCGCTCGCCAGGAGCCCCTTGGCGTCGGCCGGCGTCGACGGGCACACGACCTTGAGGCCGGGGATGTGCGCGAACGAGCTCTCCGGGTTCTGGGAGTGGAAGGGGCCGCCCGAGAAGCCTCCGCCGGACGGCAGGCGCACGACGATCGGGATCGGAGTGCCGACCCGGAAGTGCTGCTTGGCCGCGACCGTCGTCAGGTGGTCCCACCCGCAGGAGACGAAGTCCGCGAACTGCATCTCCGCCACGGGCCGGAGGCCCATCAGCGCCGCTCCGGTCGCGCCGCCGAGGATCGCCGTCTCCGAGAGCGGCATGTCGATCACGCGCCACGGGCCGAACTCCTCCTGGAAGCCGAGCGTGACCTTGAACGCGCCCCCGTACACGCCGACGTCCTCGCCGAGCACGAACACGCGCTGGTCACGGCGCATCTCCTCGCGCAGCCCGTCGGAGATCGCCTGCAGGTAGGTCTTCTCGGGCATCGTCAGCTCACTTGTGGTGCGGGGTGTCGAGCTCCTCGGGCTGGGCGAAGACCCCGTCGACGAGCGTCGACGGATCGGGGAGGGGTGATTCCTCGGCGCGCTGGACGGCGTCGTTGAGGAGGCGCTTGACGCCCGACGTGATCTCGTCCTCCTCCTCGTCCGTCATGTCGGCGTGCTCTCGCAGCCACGACCGGTAGCGCTCGATCGGGTCCCGCTTCGCCCACTCCTCGAACAGCTCGCGCGGGACGTAGAAGGCGTCGTCGTGGACGGCGTGCCCCTCCATGCGGAGCGTGACGGACTCGATCAGCGTCGGCCCGCCGCCATCCCGGGCCTTCTCGATCGCCCGCTTCGCCTCGCGGTACACCGCGAGCACGTCGGTGCCGTCGACGACCACCCCTTCGAACCCGTACGAGGCGGCGCGGTCCGCCAGGTGCTCCACCGGGTACTCGAGGTACGACGGCGTCGAGTACGCCCACTGGTTGTTGTCGATCACGAACACGACCGGGAGCTTGCGCACGCCGGCGAGGTTCATGCCCTCGTGGGCGTCGCCGCGCGCCGCCGCGCCCTCGCCGCACCAGGCCACGGCGATGCGCTTCTCCTCGCGGATGCGGAAGGCGAGCGCCATCCCGACGGCGACCGGGAGCATCGCCGGCAGGTGGCTGACCATGGCGTGCAGCCCGAGGCTCGCGTCGCCGATGTGGACGTTCCCGTCGCGGCCCCGGGTCGGGCCGTCGGCGCGCCCCAGGTACTGCGCGAAGACCCGCCACGGCTCGAGCCCGCGTGTCACGTGCACGCCCATGTCGCGCTGCAGCGGCGTCCCGACGTCGTTCGGCGCCATCGCGGTCGCCACGCCCACCGACGACGCCTCGTTGCCGCGTCCCGTGTAGAACGACCCCGGGATCTTCCCCTGTTTGTAGAGGATGTGACCGCGCTCCTCGATCCCGCGGGTCGTGAGCATGTTGCGGTAGATGCCGAGCAGGTCCTCGCGGTCGAGGCCGGCCTCGTGGACTTCCTGGAGCGAGCCGACGGGCTCCGCTTCCCTCACAGCCATGCAGTCGCTCTCCCTCGTCGAGCGGTGGTCGCCTGCACTCTAGCGATCGGGTCTGTCGGCCCCGGCACGAGCGACCGGGCCCCCCGAGCCCACGTCGACAGCCTCCGTTCGCGCCCGCGACGGCGGCTCGGTGCGAGCGTGGCCGACGGCTGCCGATAGCCCCTCGCGCGGCGTCGGGGCGTGGTCGATGACGCTCGGGCGGCCGCGACGCGGGAACCATCGACAACCCGAGAGCGCCCCCAGCTCCCCGATGGGTCCACGACCCCCCAAGGGGGCTGCGGGGCCCCTACCGAAACGATCGCACGACTCGTGTCGCGGGACCGCTACCGATCCGTGCCGATTCCAGGCCGACCTGTCTACAGTGACGGCGATGGGCACGGGTGAAGAGCTGCGACCGCGACCGCGACGCAACTGGATCCAGGAGGAGCGCCGGCGGACGCTCGGTGACTGGGTCGCGTTCTGCCTCGCCTGCGGGCACACGGTGCGCTACTTCGAGGACTTCGAGGACGTGCTCCCGGCGGCCTGCCCGCACTGCGCGGGGGAGCTGCGGCACCGATGCCCCGCCTGCGACGCGCGGCTCCCGTCGGCGTTCCAGGTCGAGTGCGAGGAGTGCGGGGCGCCGGTACGCGACGCCGAGCTCTTCGGCGGGCCGATCCGCAAGCCCGGGCGCTAGCCGAGGAGCTCCAGCCGTCTCTCCGGGTCGTCGGCGGGGGACGAGGCGTGCTGCCGCTCCGGTCGCGCTCCGAGGCCGTCGCGCACGACGGGAACGGGTCGTGGTCACACGCGACGGACGTCGATCACCGGGCGGCGACGGTCACGGGCGCCGTGCCTGCGACGGGTGCATCGGTCGCCGGCATTCCTCGCAGGCGAGCGAGGACGCCGTGCGCGGGCTGGGGCGGCTCAGAACATCGTGCCGACGATGCCGGAGAACCGGATCACGGTCACCGTGTCGTCGACGGTCACGTCGCGGTTGTAGAGCTTCGACAACCACTCGACGAACTCGTCGAGCCGCCGGATCTCCGGGTTGTCGTGCTCGATGTCGCGCGGTGAGAGGTCGCCGAGGCGCGTCACCTCGACCTTGTCGATGACCGCGTCGAAGATCTTCTCGCGCTGCCCGTACCGCACGCCGACGAGCACCGAGACGATCATTCCCTTCTTGTACTTCCCGGACTTGTCGCCGAGACGGATCGTCGCCGTCTTGCGGCCGGAGCGCAGCTGGTCGCCGACCGACGGCGAGTAGAAGTTGAGCGCGTACATCGGCACGGCGAGGCAACTATAGAGCGTCGGCCGCCAGCGCCTCCACCGCGCGCTGCGCGATCTCGCGCTCACCGCGGTAGGCGAGGAGCGACGGGGCCGTCTCGAGGGGGACCCAGCGTGTCTCCGCCACCTCGAGCTCCATGCCGGGCGGAAGCGCCCCGAGCCTGCCGCGGACAGGTCGGACGAGGAAGAACCGCACGACCTTGAAGACGCGCTCGCCCTCCCACGTGTACACGTACCGGACGTCGCCCAACATCGCGACGATCCGCCCCTCGACGCCGGTCTCCTCGGCGGTCTCGCGGAGCGCGGCGTCCGCACCGGACTCCCCGGCGTCGAGGAGCCCCTTGGGCAGCACCCACGTGCCCTCGGGCTTGCCGCGTGGTCGGATCACGGCGATCCATTCGCGGCCGCGCATCCTCCGCGCGAGAACCCCACCGGCCGAGCGTTCGCGGCGCACGGGACGGTTGTACCACCCCGGCACGCGATGTGAGCTGCTCCGACTCAGGTCAACCGCGACGGTCGGCACACGCTGTGGTAGAGTGCCGAATCGGCACTCTCCTATGTGGAGTGCCAGACAGATCAAACCAACAGTCTCAGGGAGGCCAGTGCATGAACCTGCAGCCCCTCGGTGACCGCATCATCGTCGAGGTCCTCGACGAAGAGGAGATGACGGCGAGCGGCATCGTGCTACCCGACACCGCGAAGGAGAAGCCGCAGCGCGGCAAGGTCCTCTCGGTCGGCCCCGGCCCGCGGGACGAGGACGGGGAGTACATCAAGATGGACGTGGAGGAGGGTGACGAGGTCATCTTCTCCAAGTACGGCGGCACCGAGATCAAGATCGGCGCCGACGAGGTCCTGATCCTGCGCGAGTCCGACATCCTGGCCAAGGTCGTCGGCGACCGCGCGGCCGTGTAGGGACGAGGCCAGCCTCTCCCGCGTTCCAGGTACTGCGATAGGAGGAAACGAAGCAGATGGCTCACAAGGAGCTCAAGTTCAACGAGGACGCGCGCCGCGCGCTCGAGCGGGGCGTCAACATCCTCGCCGACGCGGTCAAGGTGACCCTCGGCCCGAAGGGCCGCTACGTCGTGCTCGACAAGAGGTTCGGCGCGCCGACGATCACCAACGACGGCGTCACGATCGCCCGCGAGATCGAGGTCGAGGACCCGTTCGAGAACCAGGGCGCGCAGCTCGTGAAGGAGGTCGCCACCGCGACGAACGACGTCGCCGGTGACGGCACGACGACGGCGACGGTGCTCGCACAGGCGATCGTGCGCGAGGGCCTGAAGAACGTCGCCGCCGGCGCGAACCCGATGGGGCTCAAGCGCGGCATCGAGAAGGCCGTCGACGCGGTCGTCGAGGACCTGAAGAAGCAGTCGACCGAGGTCGCCGGCAAGGAGGACATCGCCCGTGTGGCCACGATCTCGTCGCGCGAGCGCGAGATCGGCGACGTCATCGCCGACGCGATCGAGAAGGTCGGCAAGGACGGCGTCGTGAACGTCGAGGAGGGCCAGACGTTCGGTCTCGACCTCGAGTTCACGGAGGGCATGCAGTTCGACAAGGGATACCTGTCGCCCTACATGATCACGGACGCCGAGAGCATGAAGGCGGAGCTCGAGGAACCGTACGTGCTGATCGCGAACCAGAAGATCGGTGCGGTGAAGGACCTGCTGCCGGTGCTCGAGCAGGTGATCCAGGCCGGCAAGCCGCTGCTGATCGTCGCCGAGGACGTGGAGGGCGAGGCGCTCGCCACCGTCGTCGTCAACAAGCTCCGCGGCGTGTTCACGGCCGTCGCCGTCAAGGCGCCGGGCTTCGGCGACCGCCGCAAGCGGATGCTCGAGGACATCGCGATCCTCACCGGTGGCGAGGTGATCACCGAGGAGATGGGCCTCAAGCTCGAGAACACGAAGCTCGGCCAGCTCGGACGGGCCCGCAAGATCGTCGTCGACAAGGATGCGACCACGATCGTCGACGGCGCCGGTGACTCCGAGGCGATCAAGGCCCGCATCAAGCAGCTGAAGGCCGAGGTCGAGAACACCGACTCCGACTTCGACCGCGAGAAGCTCCAGGAGCGCCTCGCGAAGCTGTCGGGCGGTGTCGCCGTCGTCAAGGTCGGCGCTGCCACCGAGACGGAGATGAAGGAGAAGAAGCACCGCGTCGAGGACGCGCTCCAGGCGACCCGCGCCGCCCTCGAGGAGGGCATCGTCGCGGGCGGCGGGGTCGCGCTGCTCAACGCCGCCGACTCGGTCAGCAAGGACTTCGGGGAGCTCGAGGGCGACGAGAAGACCGGCGTCACGATCATCATGCGGGCACTCGAGGAGCCGCTCCGGCAGCTCGCGCAGAACGCGGGGCTCGAGGGCTCCGTCGTCGTCGACAAGGTCCGGACGGCCAAGAAGGGCCACGGGCTCAACGTCGAGGACGGCGAGATCGAGGACCTCGTCAAGGCCGGCATCATCGACCCGACGATGGTCACCCGCTCGGCGCTGCAGAACGCCGCGTCGATCGCGAAGAACATCCTCACCACCGAGGCGGTCGTCGTCGAGGCTCCCGACACGGAGTCGGTCGGCGCCGGCATGCCGGACATGGGCGGGATGATGTAGGCAGCCCCCGGGCTGACACGCGTCATGCGAGGGGCCGGCATCGCCGGCCCCTCCGCGTTGTCGCCTCAGGTGCAGGGTCCCCGAAAGGCGAGACGCCCGTTGGGGGACGGGCGTCTCTGGGGGGGTGAAGCTAGGGGGGAGGGTGGGTCGCGATACTCATCGACCGGCCCGGAAGCGTGTCCGATCCCTCGTTCGAGGGATCTCGACCGCCGGCTCAGAACGCGTAGCGCTGCTCCGCCCAGGGATCGGCGTCGTTGTGGTACCCGTACCGCTCCCAGAAGCCGGGGACGTCGACCGCGGAGAGCTCGATCGCCCGCAGCCACTTGGCGCTCTTCCAGAAGTACTTCCCCGGCACGATCAGGCGGAGCGGCCACCCGTGCTCGGGCGTCAGCGGCTCGCCGTCGGCATGGGTGCACAGCATCGCGCCCTCGCGCTCGAGGAACTCGACCGGGATGTTCGCCGTGAAGCCGTGCTCCGCGTGGGCGATCGCAAAGCGCGCCCCCGGGCGCTGCCCGACACGCTCCCGGATCGTCGACCACGGCACTCCTGTCAGCTCGGCGTCGAATCGACTCCAGCGCGTCACGCAGTGGATGTCCTGGACGACCGTCACGGTCGGGAGTGCCGCGAGCTCGGCCCACGTGAGGACGAGCGGCGTGTCCACCTCGCCGTGCACCCGGAGGTCCCAGCCGCTGAGGTCGGGCGGGTAGGACGGCACGTCGCCCGCGTGGAGCACCGGCCAGGTGTCGGTGAGGTACTGGCCCGGGGGCAGCCGAGCCGGGTCGTACCCCGCTTCCACCACCTTCTTCTCCGCCCTGCTCCGGAACACCGCTCGCTACCCTCGGGTCGATGACCTCCGCGACGTTACCGGTCGCAGACCGCCCCCGGGCGTTCGTGCGGGTGCGCGGGCCGGAGGCCGCCTCGTACCTCAATCGGATGGTCTCCAACGACGTCGAGGCGCTCGCCGTCGGCGAGTCGTGCGAGGCGCTGCTGCTGACGCCGAAGGCGCGCGTGATCGCGACGATGGTCGTCGCGCGTCAGGGCGACGACGACTTCCTCCTGCTCACGGAACCGGAGCTCGGGGAGCGGCTGCGCCACGAGCTGCTCCGCTACCGGTTCGCCGCCAAGTGCGTCGTCGAGCAGGAGCGCCATCGCGTGCTGCTCGTCCTCGGCGGCGACCCCCCCGAGCGCGCGATCCCGAACCGCGACTACGGCGTGGAGGCCTTCGAGCTCCTCGACGTCGAGGCCCCCGACGGGGCGACGACGATCGACGACCCCGAGCTCGAGCGGCTCCGCATCCTCGCGTGCACGCCGCGGTACGGCCTCGAGCTCGACGACCGTGTGCTGCCGGCCGAGGCCGGCCTCGAGGATCGCGCGATCAGCTTCACGAAGGGGTGCTACCCGGGGCAGGAGCCGGTGGCGCGCCTCCACTACCGTGGACGGGCGAACAGGTCGCTCCGGGTGCTCGCGGTGGACGCCGAGCGGCTTCCCGGCCACGACACCGAGCTCGTGCTCGACGGCACGGCGGTCGGCCGGGTGACGAGCGCGGCGACCGACCCCGCCCACGGGATCGTCGCCCTCGCCTACGTCAGGCGCGAGGTCCCGGAGGACGCGGAGCTCTCCCTCGACGGTGGCGTCGCGCGGATCATCGGTCCGCGCTCCGGCTGACCGGCACGGCGGGGGCCAGCCACGGGGGCGCCGCCTGCGCCCACCGGCGGCCTCGGGACGGGCGGCCGCTAGACTTCTCCTCCCCGCGCCCGTAGCTCAGGGGATAGAGCGCTGCCCTGCGGAGGCAGAGGTCGCATGTTCGAATCATGCCGGGCGCATGGCGCAGCAACGCCGTCGCGACCGGGGTCGTGGACCCATGAGGCACTGGCCGCGCCGGGGCCACGTGCCCGTTCCCCTGATCGTGCGCGTCGACGTGGACGAGCACGATCGTCCCCGCGACGCGGACATCGGCAGGGCGACGAGCGGCGGGCGAGCCGGAGCCGCCGACGGCCCGTAGACTCGCCGCGTGCCCCTCTACCTGACCGAGGACGACGTCGGATCGCTCGCCGAGCCCGCCGACGCGGTGCCCGTGATCGAGGCGTGCTTCCGGCGCATGGCGGCAGGGGCGGTCGAGGTGATGCCGCGACGGCGGTTCGCGATCGACGGCGGCGCCTTCGCCGTGATGGCGGCGGTCGACCACGACCTCGGCCTCGCCGGCCTCAAGAGCTACACCGTCGTCGACGGCGAGCTCGCGTTCGTCGTCTGCCTCTTCGAGCTCGAGGGCGGGACGCTGCAGGCCGTGATCGAGGCCGACCGGCTCGGCTGGCTCCGCACCGGCGCCGCGAGCGGCGTCGCGGCCGCGCACCTCGCCGCGCCCGACGCGGCGAGCATCGGGCTGATCGGCTGCGGGTGGCAGGCTTCGTCACAGCTCGCCGCGATCAGGGCGGCGGTGCCGGGCATCGAACGGGCGGTCGCCTGGTGCCGCTCGTCCGAGCGGCTCGCGGCGTTCTGCGAGTCGAACGGTGCCGTGCCCGCGGACGGCCCGCAGGAGGCGGCGGCATGCGACGTCGTCGTCACGGCGACGACCTCGAAGGACCCGGTGCTGCGCGGGGACTGGCTGCGCGACGGCGTGCTGGTGTGCGCGATCGGAGCCAACGACCCGCGCGCGCGGGAGCTGGACGCCCAGGTGATCACCCGGGCCGCCTTCGTCTGCTGCGACTCGATCGAGGACGCGAAGCTCGAGTCGGGCGACCTCATCGACCCGGTCGCCGCCGGCCAGCTCGACTGGCTCGAGGTGCACGAGCTGCACGAGGTCGTCGCCGGGGACGTGAGCGGACGTCAGAGGGACGGCGACGTCGTGGTCTTCAAGTCGAACGGGATCGCGGCGTGGGACGTCGCGATGGGGCACGAGCTCGTCCGGCGGGCGAAGGAACGGGGCGTCGGGCGCACGCTGTGACGGCCCTGCCGTCGCGGGAGGGGCGTGATCTGAGGTCGCGCTACGTGCTCGGCTCGGACGGGGCCGCCGAAGCGTCCCCGGTGACCGAGGCCTTCGTCGCCTCGACCATGTCCTCACCGACCGCGTGCACGATCTCGGGCCGGTCGAGCAGCCGCGCCCGCTGCTGCGGCGTCTGCAACCGGTTCACGACGTACTTGTCCTCCATGATCTCCGACAGCGACCGTCCGCGATCGTGTTCGCGGATCACGTACTGTGCGACCCGCTCCTCGCCGGTCGAACGCTGGAAGAGGAAGGAGAACATGTCCTTGAGCGCCATCGCCCACGATTCTATCCTCGGATCATGAAGCGCCGATCGCGGGAGGGCCGTTTCGCCGAGCGGGTGCTGCACGGCGTCGACGACGACGGCGAGGACGAGCACATCGCGATCTGGATCGAGCGCCGCCCCGGCGCCGTGTGGGTCGTCGGCCGCTCGGTGAACGCACACCTCCGGCCGACCGACGACCCGCGACCCGAGGACGTCGTCTTCGAGGGGTACGAGCTCGACGATGCGCTGACCCACGCGAACGAGGCGCTCGAGGACGACGTCCAGGTACTGGAGGGAGAGGGACGCGCCGCGGACGCCCGGCCGTTCACGCGCAAGGAGGTGCTCCCTGCGCTCGAGCGCTGGTTCTTCGGGCGCTGACTCCCGCTAGCGCCCGGCGACCGACGAGACGTAGGTCGCGATCGCCTCGATCTGGTCCCTCGTGAGGCGGTTGCGGAACGAGGGCATCACGATCCCACCGTTGCTGACGACGCTGACGACGCGGTCCTTCGACGGCCGCGCCTCGTCGAGGTTCGGGCCGACGCTCCCCGACGCCGCCGCGTCGGCGAGGGTGTGGCAGCCGGCGCAGCCGACCGTCTGGAAGAGGCGCTTGCCGTCGACCATCGGGTCCGTCGGCTCCGTCGGCTCCGGCGGCGGCGTCCCTCCCGTGCGCCTCACCACCTCGCAGTCGCGGGCGACGACGTCCGCGGCGCCGGCCTTCACCGTGTCGCGCCCGGCGCCGCAGCTCACCCGGTCGCGCCCCGTGCCCGTGACGATCGAGTCGTTGCCGGGCCCTCCCTCGAGGCGGTCGTTCCCGGCGTTGCCCTGCAGCACGTCGTTGCCTGGGCCGCCGATCAGGCGGTCGTTCCCGGCCTGACCGACGAGCCGGTCGTCTCCCGCGTCGCCCCGCACGACGTCGTTGCCTGGGCCGCCGAAGACCCGGTCGTTCCCGCCCCGGGCGACGATGCGGTCGTTTCCCCCGCGGCCGTCGATCCGGTCCGCCTTCGCCGTTCCCCGCAGCACGTCGTTCCGCGCCGTGCCGTTGATCACGGCGGCGACGGCGAACGAGGCGGAGACGAGTGCCACGACCCCGCTGATCACGAGCACACGGCGCATCCCCGTCATCGTTCCAGCGGAGGGGCGGTCTGCGCAACCCGACGACGTCTGCGGAGCACTCGGCTCAGTCGCCCTCGGGCCACTCGAGGTTCGCGTCGGGGATCGGGTCGCCGTGGGGATCGTGGGTCGGGAAGCCGAGCGCCTCGTCGATCCGCGCCTCCAGCTCCTCGGAGAGCACGTGCTCCAGCCGGTCGGCCTCGTCGTGGACGTCGGCGACGGCGATCCCGAGCGTCTTCGCGAGGTAGAGCTCGAGCAACCGGTGGTGCCTGATCACCTCGATCGCCACCTTCTCGCCGGCCCGCGTCACCGAGACGCCGCGGTACGGCGCGTGGACGGCGAGCCCGAGGGCGGCGAGCTTCTTCACCATCGCGCTCGCCGAGGCCGGCGAGACGCCCATGCTCCGCGCGAGCGCCGTCGTGCTCACCTTGGCGCCGCCGTCCGACAGGCGGTAGATCTCGCGCAGGTAGTCCTGGATCGCGTCGCTCAGCGGCACCCGGGGCACGCGCGGAGCGTAGCGCGGGGTGGGCTCGTGCATCCCGCGTCGCCCAGGCGGTGCTACGGTCACCGACTCGTGGTGATCCGCGTCGGACACAGCCCGGACCCGGACGACGCCTTCATGTACTGGGCGCTGACCACCGACCTCGTCGACCCGAGGGGCTTCCGCTTCGAGCAGGTGCTCGCGGACATCTCGACGCTCAACCAGTGGGCACGGGCGGCGCGACTCGAGGTGACCGCGCTCTCCCTCGCCGCCTACCCGTACGTCCAGGAGGACTACGTGCTGCTGCCCCACGGCGCGAGCATCGGGGTCGGCTACGGGCCGATCGTCGTCACGCGCGAGCGCGTCGAGCCCGAGGCGCTCGCGGATCTCGAGATCGTCGTCCCCGGCCGGCTGACGACCGCGTTCCTCGCCCTCCGGCTCGTGCTCGGCGAGTTCCGCTTCCGCGAGCTGCCGTTCGATCGGATCCCCGACGAGGTCGCCTCCGGGCGTGCCGACGCCGGGCTCCTCATCCACGAGGGGCAGCTCGTCTTCGACTCGCTGGGCCTCGAGAAGATCCTCGACCTCGGCGAGTGGTGGCTGCTCGAGACCGGGCTGCCGCTGCCGCTCGGCGTGAACGCCGCGCGGCGCGATGTCGGGCGGCTCGACGACCTCTCCGAGGTGCTGGGCGAGGCGATCCGCTGCGGGCTCGAGCACCGCGAGGAGGCCCTCGAGTACGCGCTCCGCTTCGGGCGCGGCATCGATGCCGCCGTCGCCGACCGCTTCGTCGCGATGTACGTGAACGAGCTCACCCAGGACTACGGCGAGGAGGGGCGCAGGGCGGTCTGCGAGCTGCTGCGACGCGGCGAGGCGATCGGCGCCTTCCCACGAGCGGTCGAGCTCGACTTCGTCGCGTAGCCGTCGCTCGTCCGCGCGCGGTACCGTCCGCCACATGGCCTTCGACACGTCGTCGACCGGTGGCGCCGGCGTCCGCGGCGCGGGCGGTCGGCCGGCGTCCCCTCCACGCGCATGAGCGACCGTCTGCAGGCGCAGCTCGACGCCGTGTACGCGATCGGCGGCGGCCCCGGCGCCAACCGCATCGGCTACTCCCCGGAGGAGGACGAGGCGCACCGGCTCGTGGCGGGGTGGATGGCGGAGCTCGGCCTCGAGGTGGACGTCGACACGGACGGGAACCTCGTGGGACGGCGCGCCGGGGAGGACCCGGGGCTCGCCGAGGTCTGGGCGGGATCCCATCTCGACTCCGTGCCCGAAGGCGGCCGGTTCGACGGGCCGCTCGGCGTGCTCGCCGCCCTCGAGGCAGTGTCGCGCCTCGGACGGTGCCGCCGGACGCTCGGTGTGGTCGTGTTCCGGGACGAGGAGCGCGGATGCAGAGGGTCGCGCGCCTTCGTCGCGCGCGGACGACTCCCGGGTGCCTTCGTCGAGGTGCACCACGAGCAGGGGACGAGGCTCACGACGCGCGACGCTCCGCTGGGGATCGTCACCGGCATCACGGGCTACAAGCGGGTGGAGCGGGTGATCGAGGGGCGGCCCGGTCATGCCGGCACGACCCCGATGGAGGGCCGAGAGGACGCCCTCGTACGGGCGGCCGAGGAGATCCTCCGTGTCCGCGACGTCGCACTCTCGATTCCCGGCACGGTGGCGACGGTGGGTCGGATCGAGGCCGAGCCGGGTGCGGCGAACGTGATCCCCGGGAGCGTGCGCTTCACGATCGACGCGCGCGCCCCCGACGCCGACAGGCTGTCACGGCTCCTCGGCGAGCTCGGCATCGATCCCTCCGAGGTGCAGGCACCGGTCGCGTTCGCCGGCGCGTCGGTCGAGGCGCTCCGCCACGCTGTCGCGTCGCGTGGGCTCCCCGTCGTCGAGCTCGACTCGGGTGCCGGTCACGACGCCGGCGTGCTCGCGCACGCGGGCGTCGACGCGGCGATGCTCTTCGTGCGTGCGGGCGGCGAGGGCGTCAGCCACTCCCCCGACGAGACCTGCAGCGACGTCGACGTCGCACTCGCCGTGGACGTGCTCACCGATGCGCTCGCGGCGCTCGCCGAGGCTCCGCGCGCTACGCCTCGGTGAAGGCGATCTCCTGCGCGCCCTCCCAGAGGAACTTCACGCCGAGCGGGCGCAGGTTCTCGACGCCCTCGACGATCGTCGCGAAGTGGTTCCCCGCGAGCTGGCCGGCCTTCGAGGCGAAGTTGACGTAGCCGTACGCGAGCAGGATCTCGGTCTCCGACACGCCCCCGGGGTACAGCACGATCTCGCCGGGATGGGGGTAGCTCGTGGCGTTCTCGGGGCCGAGCCCGAGGTCGAGGTCACCGAACGGGATCCAGCCGGCCTCGCCCGACCAGCGGACGTGGATGATCTTCGACTCGAGCGGGAGCAGCCGCCGGAACGCGGCCACGGTCTGCGGGGCCGCCTCCTCCTCGAGTCGGGCGACGAAGTGGAACCCTCCGGCGTCGATCTCCAGCACGCCGTGATCCTACTCATCGGCGACGGTCGAGACGTACGCCGCGACCGCGGCGATGTCGTCGTCCGAGAGCTCTCCTCCGAACGCCGGCATCGCGCCCTTGCCACCGGTCACGGCGGCGACGACCGTCGCCGCCGACGGGCGGAGCGCGTCGAGGCTCGGCCCGACAGCCCCCGTCGCCCCGGCGTCCGCGAGCGTGTGGCAGCCGGCGCAGCCGGCTGTGGCGAAGACCGCCGACCCCCGCGCGGCCTGCTCCTCGCCGGGCCGGGACGGCTGGTCGTCGGGCTCGAGCACGATCGCGAGCGCCGCCACCGCGGCGGCCGCGGCGACGGGGATCGCCCAGATCGTGCGGCCCCCGTGGCGGAGGTTGAAGAACACGCGGGCCGCGCCGAGGAGCATCATCAACGCGACGAGGATCAGCCAGGCCCGATCGCGCGTGACGAGGAACGTGAAGTGCCCCGCGAGCATCGTCAGCAGCACCGGCAGCGTGAGGTAGTTGTTGTGCACCGATCGCTGCTTGCCCCGGACGGCCGGCGCCGGGTCCGGCTCGCGGCCGGCCTCCTTCGCGCGGATCAGCTCCCGGTGCGCGGGGATGATCACGAAGAAGACGTTCGCGGCCATGATCGTGCCCAGCATCGCCCCTACCTGGAGCCACGCGGCGCGCGGCGCGAAGAGCTCGCTCGACCCCCACGCGGAGAGGGCGGTCAGCGCGACGATCGCGGCCGCGAGCGCCCACGGCCGGCGCGCGAGCAGCCGGCAGAGCGCGTCGTACACGATCCACGCCGCGGCCAGCAGCCCGACGCTGAGTGCGACCGCCTGCCAGGGCTCGAGGTCGGCGACGCGGGGATCGATCAGCGTCGCCCGCGACTCGAGGTAGTAGAGGACGAGCAGCAGCCCGAACCCGGAGAGCCACGTCGTGTAGGCCTCCCACTTGAACCACGCCAGGTGCTCCGGTAGCCGCGGTGGGGCGACGCGGTACTTCTGCACCCGGTAGAAGCCGCCGCCGTGCACCTCCCACAGCTCGCCGCCGACGCCCTCGGCGGCGTCGTCCCGCCGCGCGGGTGGCCGCAGCGACTGGTCGAGCAGGACGAAGTAGAACGACGTGCCGATCCACGCCATCACTGCGATCACGTGGAGGAGGCGGAGCAGGAGGTCGAGCCAGTCGCGGAGGTACGGGTCGAGCGCGAGGGGCAGCGCCGCGCTCATCCGCGCCTCCAGCGGTCCTCCGCGATCGCGACGAGCTCGTCGAGCGCGGTCTCCAGCTCGTCCGCGGTCGGCCGGCCGATCCGCTCGCGCAGCACGTCGAGGATCTCGCTCTTCGGCCGGCGGTCGACGAAGACGACGAACCGGAAGCCGTGGCGAGCCTCGTACGCCGCGTTCAGCGCCGCGAGCTCCTCGAGCACCGCCGGGTCGGCATCCCCGCCCTGCTCGGCAGCGGACCGGCGTGACAGGCCGGAGCGTTGGCCGATCGCCGGATGGGCGTCGAGGATCTCGCGCTTCTCGTCCGCCGGCAGCTCGTGCACGAGCGCAGCGGCCCGGCGGAGGGGGTCGGGCTCCTCGGCCAGGCGCTCGACGAATCGCGTCCGGCCCTCGAAGAGCTCCGCGAGCTCGTCGGCCGTCAGCTGCCGCGGTAGCTCGCGCATCCGTACGGCGAGACGAGCAGCGGGACGTGCGCGTGGCCGTCGGTCAGCTCGATCTCGAGGTCGACGCGTCGGAAGAAGACCGACGGGGGATGGAAGCGGAGCGTGTAGACACCCGGGTCGAGCCCCTCGGCGAGGCGCGTGCGGCCGTCGGCATCGGTCAGCGCCTCCGCGACGACCGCGCCGTCCCGGAGGAGCTGCACCTGGACGCCGGCGGCCGGGGAGCCCGCGCCCGTGTCGAGGACGTGTGTGGAGAGTGAGCAGCTCACGTCGAGAATCTTCGCGCCTGCACCCGATGGGCACGGGCGATGTCCGTCTCGTCGGCGCGGACGAGGGCGCCGCCGCGAACGACGTCGACCCCTCCGACGAGGAGGCGGTCGACCCGGTGCGGGCCGGAGAGCACGAGGCCGGCGACGGGATCGGCGACGCCGGCGAGCTCGAGCCCGTCGGTTCGCCAGATCGCGATGTCGGCCTGCCGCCCCGCCTCGATCGACCCGATGTCGCCGCGTCCGAGCACGGCGGCGCCGCCACGCGTGGCGAGCCGGATCGCCTCGCGGGCGGTGAGTGCACCCGGCCCGCCTCGTCCCCGCGCGACGAGGAGCGACTGCTTCACCTCGGCGAAGAGGTCGGAGCGCTCGTTCGAGGCCGACCCGTCCACGCCGAGGCCGACGCGGACGCCGTGATCGAGGAGCTCGCGGACGGGGGCGACGCCTGCGCCCAGGCGCAGGTTCGAGGTCGGGCAGTGGGCGACGCCCGTCCCCGTCTCGCCGAAGCGGGCGATCTCGGTCGCCGTCAGGTGCACGCAGTGCGCGCACCACACGTCGCCTGCGAGCCAGCCCAGCCGGTCGAGGTACTCGACGGGCGTGCAGCCGTAGAGCTCGCGGCAGTAGGCGTCCTCCTCGACGGTCTCCGCCAGGTGCGTGTGCAGGGGGAGGCCGAGCCGGCGGGCGAGCGCCGCCGACTCCTCCATCAGGCGCCCGGTGACCGAGAACGGCGAGCACGGCGCGACCACGATCTGCACGCGTGCGCCCGGCCCGGGCTCGTGCAGCGCGTCGGCGAGCCGCTCGGTGTCCGCGAGCACCGCGTCGACGTCCTCCACGAGGGTGTCCGGAGGGAGGCCTCCGTGCGAGGCGCCGAGATCCATCGACCCGCGCGAGGCGACGATGCGGACGCCGAGCTCCCGGGCGGCCTGCACCTCCGCTTCGACGAGGCCCGTCCGCCCGCGGGGGAAGACGTAGTGGTGGTCGAAGACGGTCGAGCAGCCCGACAGCGCGAGCTCGGCGAGCCCGGTGCGGGCCGCGGCGTACTCGGCCTCGGCGTCGATCCCGGCCCAGGCGGGATAGAGCTCGCGGAGCCAGGTGAAGAGGTCCGCCTGCTGGGCGCGGGCCCGCGTGAGCGTCTGGTAGAGGTGGTGGTGCGTGTTGACGAGGCCGGGCGTGACGACGGCGCCGCCGAGGTCGACGCGCTCGCCCGCCTCCGGCGCGGGGCCCGCCCCGACCCCCGTGATCGTCTCGCCTTCGACGAGCAGCCACCCGTCCGGGTGCTCGGTGCCCGCGTCGTCACAGGTGACGATCCACCCGCCGGTGAAGACGATGCTCACGTCTCCAGCGGGACGAGCTCGAAGCGGTCGACGTCGACGAGCCCGCGATCGGTGATCTTCAGGTGGGGGATCACCGACAGCGGGAGGAAGGCGAGCGTGAGGAACGGCGTCGTCCCCGACCAGCCGAGGCTCGCCGCGGCCTCGTTGCACGCTCTGCTGCGGGCGATCACCTCGTCGAGCGGCGCGTCCGAGAGGAGGCCGGCGACGGGCAGCGGGCACTCCGCCAGCACGTCGTCGCCCGCGACCGCGACGATGCCGCCGCCCAGCTCCGACAGTCGCTCGACGGCCACCGCCATCTCCTGGTCGGTCATGCCGACGACCACGAGGTTGTGGGCATCGTGCGCGACCGTCGAGGCGAGCGCCCCACGGCGGAGACCGGACCCGCTCACGAAGCCGAGGCCGATCCGACCGGTCGTGAGATGGCGCTCGAGGACGGCGACCTTGGCGAGGTCGAGCCCGGCGTCCGCGCACGCGGCGCCGTCCGTCACGCGCGGCGTGCGCACGAGCGACTCCGTCACCACCTGATCGGGGATCAGCCCGATCGCGCGGGCGTCGCCGCCCGCCCAGGGGATCCGGAAGTCGTCGGCCGTCACGCGCCGGACCCGCACCGTCTGCCGGATCCACTCGGGGATCGGTGGGCGCGGCGTGTCGGCGATCGGCGCGCCACGCTTGAGCACGAGGTCGGGGACGAAGCGCTCGAGGTCAGGGAGGATCACGAGGTCGGCCTGGTACCCGGGTGCGATCGCCCCGTGGCGGTGCAGGCCGTGCCACGTCGCAGGGTGGAGCGACGCCATCAGGAGCGCATCCTCCGGGGAGATGCCGGCGGCGACGGCGTCGCGGACGATCCCGTTCACGTGCCCCCGGTCGGCGATGTCCTCCGGATCGCGGTCGTCGGTGCAGAACGCGATGCGGCCCGGCCCGAACTCGTGGACGAGGGGCAGCAGGTCGTCGAGGTTGCGGGCCATCGACGCGTCGCGGATCAGCAGCCACATCCCGGCGCGCAGGCGTTCCCGGCCCTCCTCGACGGTCAGGGCCTCGTGGTCGGAGCCGATCCCGGTCGCCGCGTAGGCCTGGAGCGCCTTGCCGACGACGCCCGGCGCGTGCCCGTCGACGTGTGCGGCCCCGTCGAGCGCGAGCTTCGCGAGCTCTGCCGGGGACCCCCCGATGACGCCGGGGAAGTTCATCATCTCGGCGAGGCCGAGGACGCGGCGGCGGCGCATCAGTGCCTCGAGGTCGCCGTCCGTCAATGGGCGCCGGGGTGACTCGAACGGAGATGCGGGCACGCACGACGGCGCCATGAAGAAGACGTCAAGCTGGAGCCCCGCGGACGCGTCGAGAAGCCAGTGGACGCCCTCGACGCCGAGGACGTTCGCGATCTCGTGGGGGTCGGCGACGACGGCCGTCGTCCCGAGCGGGAGGACGAGGCGAGCGAACTCCTCGACCAGCAGCTTCACCGATTCCAGGTGCATGTGCGCGTCGATGAACCCCGGGACGACGAAGCGCCCCGCGGCGTCGATCGTCTCCCGCCCCGTGTAGTCGCCGAGGCCCGCGATCGCGCCGTCGACGATCGCGACGTCCACGTCCAGCCACTCGCGTGTGAAGGCGGAGAAGACGCGGCCGTTGCGAACGACGACGTCCGCGGCCTCGTCTCCTCGGGCTACCGCGAGTCGTCGGGCGAGCCGCTCCACGGCCGGACGATATCGCGATGGTCGAGCGAACGGCCGTCGCGAACGGTAGAACCTGCGCATGGACGTGCATGCGCCGCGCACGATCGGCGAGGCCCTCGCGCTGAAGCAGGAGCTTGCGGAGGCCCGCTTCGTCCAGGGCGGCACGGACGTGCTCGTCGAGCTCAACTTCGATCGCTCGCGGCCGCCGGCGCTGATCGTGCTCGACGAGGTGGAGGAGCTGCGCGGCTGGCGCATGGAGGGCGACGTGCTCGTGCTCGGTGCGGGCCTCACCTACACGGAGGTGATGGTGACTCCGCTCGCGCGTGCGGTGCCGGCGCTCGTCGAGGCGTCGCGCTCCGTCGGCTCGCCGCAGATCCGCAATCGCGGGACCATCGGCGGCAACCTCGGTACCGGCTCGCCAGCCGGTGACGCGCTGCCGCCGCTCCTCGTCGAAGGGGCGGTCGTCACCCTGGCCAGCGTTCGTGGTTCCCGCACCCTCCCGCTCGCCGACTTCCTCGTCGGCCCCAAGGAGACCGCGCTCGCCGCCGACGAGCTGATCACCGAGGTGCGGCTCGAGCCGAGCGGTGCCGCGCAGACCTTCATGAAGGTGGGGCCTCGGAACGCGATGGTGATCGCGGTCTGTTCGCTGTCCCTCGCGGTCGACCGCGAGCGGGGAGAGGTGCGCGCGGCGTTCGGGTCGGCGGCGCCCGTGGCGACCCTCGTCACCGCACCCCTCGCCGATGCGGACGCGTTCCCGGACGCGGTGGCGGACGCAGCGCGCCCGATCGACGACGTGCGCGGCTCTGCGGACTACCGGCGGCACGCGCTGCGTGTGCTCACGCAGCGCGCCCTCGCGAGGTGCGCGGCATGAGAGTCGAGCTGACCGTGAACGGCGAGCGGCGGCAGGGGGACGCCTGGGGTGGGCAGAGCCTGCTCTCGTTCCTCCGCGACCGCCTCGAGCTCCCGGGGTCGAAGAACGCGTGCGAGCAGGGCGAATGCGGGTCGTGCTCGGTGCTGCTCGACGGCGTGCTCGTCTGCTCGTGTCTCGTCCTCGCCGCCCAGGCCCACGGTCACGACGTCGTGACGGTCGAGGGGCTCGCCGGTGACGACGGCCTGCACGCCGTGCAGGAGGCATTCGTCGCCGCCGGAGCGGTGCAATGCGGGTTCTGCACGCCCGGGCTGGTCGTCGCCACGGTCGCGCTGCTCGAGCGTTCCCCGTCACCGACCGACGACGAGATCCGCGAGGCGCTCTCCGGGAACCTCTGCCGGTGCACGGGGTACGCGAAGGTCTTCGACGCCGTGCGACGGGCTGCCGAGGCGTGATCGTGCGGGACGTGTCCGTCGCCATGCACCCGGGGCACCCCAGCCCACCACCCGCTGCGATCATATCGCGGGTCGTTGCCTGTATGAGAAACATCGCTGTGTCAGGAGGGTGCCGGCTGTGAGTCAGGCGGCCGACAGGCTCGCGTCGGGACGGATCGGCGAGAGCGTGCGTCGAGAGGACGCGACGCCGAAGGTGACGGGGGAGTTCGCGTACGGGAGCGACCTCTCCGCGCCGGGGATGCTCTGGGGCCGGACGCTCCGCAGCCCTCACGCGCACGCGCGAATCGTCGCCGTGGACGTCGCGGCGGCGGTGGCCCTGCCCGGCGTGCACGCCGTGCTCCTCCACGGCGACGTGCCGGGCGCGAAGGCCTACGGCCTCGAGTTCCCGGACCAGCCGGTGCTGGCGGGGGATCGCGTCCGCTACTACGGCGAGCCGGTGGCGATCGTCGCCGCGGACGGGCCCGAGCGGGCCCGCCGTGCCGTTGCCGCGATCCGCGTCGAGTACGAGCTGCTCGAGCCGGTCGTCGATCCCGCCCGGGCGACCGAGCAGCCGCCGTTGCATCCGGATCGCCCGACGATGCGCCACGGCTACCGGGAGGACCCACGGCCGAACGTGATCAGGCACCTGGTGATCAGGCACGGCGACCCCGATGTCGTGGGCGACGTCTCGGTCACCGGCGTCTACGAGCTCGCGGGCCAGGACCAGGCGTTCCTCGGGCCCGAGTCGGGGCTGGCGGTGCCGGACGGCGAGGGGGGCGTCGACGTGTACGTCGCGACCCAGTGGCTCCACGTCGATCGCGCGCAGGTGGCGCCGTGCCTCGGCCTCGAGCCGGAGCAGGTGCGGATCCACCTGGCGGGCGTCGGCGGCGCGTTCGGCGGTCGCGAGGACCTGTCCATGCAGATCCACGCCGCGATGCTCGCCCTGCACACGGGTCGTCCCGTGAGGATGGTCTACGACCGGGAGGAGTCGTTCGTCGGGCACGTCCACCGGCATCCGGCACGGCTCGAGTACGAGCACCGGGCGACCCGCGAGGGGAAGCTCGTGTGCGTCCGCGCACGGATCGTGCTCGACGGCGGTGCCTACGCGTCCAGCTCGACAGCCGTGATCGCGAACTCGACCGCGTTCGCCGTCGGCCCGTACCGGGTCGACAACGCGCTCCTCGACGGGACCGTCGTCTACACGAACAACCCACCCTCCGGCGCGATGCGCGGCTTCGGCGCCCCGCAGGTCTGCTTCGCGGCGGAGGCGCAGATGGACCGGCTCGCCGCAGCGCTCGGGATCGACCCGGTCGAGCTCCGGCTGCTCAACGCCCTCGCGCCCGGAGATCGGCTGCCGACCGGCCAGCTCCTCACCGGCTCGCTCCCGACCGCCGAGGTGATCCGCCGTGCCGCCGCACTCCCGGTGCCTGCACCCGAGCCGCTGCCCCGCGATCCGCTGCGGCTGCCCGGAGGCGCCGGGAACACGACGCACGGCGACGGCATCCGCCGCGGTGTCGGCTTCGCCGTCGGCTTCAAGAACATCTGCTTCTCGGAGGGGTTCGACGACTCCTGCGCGGCGCGCGTCGTCCTCCGCGCCGACGGAGGCGCGGAGGTCCACTGTGCAGCCGCGGACGTCGGGCAGGGCTCCGCGAGCGTGATCCTCCAGGTCGCGCGGACCGAGCTCGGGATCGACGACGTCGTGCTCGCTCCTGCGACGACCGCTTCGGTCGGCTCGGCCGGCTCGACGTCGGCGTCGCGCATGACCTGGATGGCTGCCGGCGCCGTGCGCGACGCGTGCCGGGAGGCGCTCGCCGAGCGCGAGCGCACCGGGGGCGCCGACGTCGACGTCGAACACGTCTTCCGTCATCCGCAGACGCTCCCGCTCGACCCGGAGACGGGCCAGGTCACCGGAGCCCGGGCGCACGTCGCGCTCGCGGTGGCCGCGATGCGGGTCGTCGTGGAGGTCGACGTCGACCTCGGGCTCGCCCGCGTGGTCTGGGTCGGGGCCGCCCAGGACGTCGGCAAGGCGATCAACCCGCGGTCGGTCGAAGGGCAGATCGAGGGCGGGATCGCGCAGGGGCTCGGCCATGCGTTGATGGAGGAGCTCGTCGTCCGCGACGGCCGGATCCTCAACGCGAGCTTCACCGACTACCTCATCCCCACCGCCCTCGACATGCCCCCGGTCACGATCGACCTCGTCGAGGAGCCCGAGCCCGACGCCCCGTACGGCGTGAAGGGGGTCGGCGAGCCGCCGACGGTCGTCTCCACCGCCGCCGTCACCTCGGCCCTCCGCGACGCGACCGGGCTCCCGCTCGCCCGCGTGCCCGTCCGGCCGGAGGACGTCGCGCTCGGATCCCGCTAGCGGCGCAGCGTCAGCAGCGCGCCGGCCACGAGCAGGCCGAGGCCGACGACGCGCTCCCACCCGATCGGCACGCGCTCGACGCCGAACCAGCCGAAGCGGTCGATCACCGTGGCGGCCACGAGCTGTCCTGCGATCAGCAGCGCCGACGTCGCGACGATCCCGATCCGCGGGCCCGTGACGATGATCGCCGTCACGACGAAGACTCCCGCGAGGCCGCCGAGCCACAACCAGGCCGGCTCCCGGAGTGCGCTCCCGAGGCCGGCGACGCTCTGCCGCGTCACGAGCAGGATCACGATGCCGGCGACGGCGGTGAGCACGAAGGCGAAGGCCGCCGTCTCGAGCTCGCCGACCCGTTGCCCCAGCAGCCCGAGCAGCGCGATCTGCACCGAGCCCGCGATGCCCGCAGCGAGCGCGACCGTCGTGGCGGCTCCCGTCGATCCCACACCGCGACGCTATACGCTCCGGCTGATGGCCGAACCGACGCATGCGACCCCGCGCGACCCGTCCGAGCTGGGCTTCGAGACGATCGTCTACGAGAAGACGCCGCCGCGCGCGACGGTCCGGCTCGACCGGCCGGAGGTGCTCAACGCGTTCGACTTCCGGATGCTGCGGGAGATCGCGCGTGCGTGCGAGGACGCCTCGTGGGACGACGACGTCCGCGTCGTCGTCGTCACCGGCACCGGCCGCGCGTTCTGCGTCGGCGCCGACCTCGCGTCCTGGGGCGACGAGCTGCTGGAGCGCCCCGACGAGTACTGGAAGTGGTTCGGCGCGTTCAAGGACATGCACGATCGGCTGCGGGAGCTCGGCAAGCCCACGATCGCCCGGGTCAACGGCATCGCCGTCGGCGGCGGCAACGAGCTGCAGATGGCCTGCGACCTCGCCGTGATCGTCGACGACGCGTACATCCGGCACGTCGGGCTCGAGCACGGGTCGGTGCCGGCGGGCGGCGCGACCCAGTGGCTGCAGCTGATGGTGGGCGATCGTCGCGCGCGCGAGATCGTCCTCCTCTGCGAGGAGATCCCGGCCCGCCGCGCCGCGGAGTGGGGGCTCGTCAACCGGGCCGTCCCCGCCGCCGAGCTCGACGTCGTCGTCGACGAGTGGGTCGAGAGCCTCGCGCGGAAGCTCCCGGGCGCGACGCGGTACGCGAAGGTGCAGCTCAACGTCTGGCGCGATCTCGCCTGGCACCAGACGATCGGGCACGCCCGCGACTGGCTCGCGCTCTCGATGCTGTCCGACGAGACCCAGTCCGCGGTGCGCGGCTTCCTGGAGAGACGGAAGGGGTAGTGGAGATGGCCGACGAGGTCCTGACGACCCGTGACGGGGGCGTGCTCACGATCACGCTCAACCGTCCGGACGTCTACAACGCGTTCAACCGGGCGCTGCACGCCGAGCTCGGCGCCGCGCTCGACGAGGCGGCGGATCCGGCCGTACGCTGCGTCGTGATCACGGGCGCCGGCAAGGGGTTCTGCGCCGGTCAGGATCTCCGGGAGTTCTCCGGGATGCCCGGCTCGATCCAGGACGAGCTCGAGGAGACGTACCACCCGAACGTCCGACGGATCCGGGCGCTCGAGAAGCCGGTGCTCGCCGCCGTCAACGGCGCCTGCGCCGGCGCCGGGCTCTCGCTCGCCGTCGCCTGCGACGTGCGCGTCGCGGCCGAGAACGCCGCGTTCGTCCCGGGCTTCGTCGGCATCGGCCTCGTGCCCGACTCCGGTGGCACGTGGTTCCTCCACCGCCTGCTCGGGTTCGCGCGCGCCTTCGAGTGGATGTCGTCGAACCGCCGCCTCTCGGCCGACGAGGCCCTCGCCTGGGGGCTCGTCTCGGAGCTGCTGCCGTCCGACGGCTTCGCCGACGCCGTCGCCGAGCGGGCGACCCGGTGGGCCGAGCTCCCGACGCGGGCGGTCGGCCTCACGAAGCGGCTCTTCGACCACGCGGAGCACGCGCTGCTCGAGTCGCAGCTCGCGCTCGAGGCGGAGCTCCAGCAGGCCGCGACCGAGACCGCCGACTTCCACGAGGGAGTGGCGGCCTTCCTCGAGAAGCGCCCGGCGAACTTCACCGGCTCCTGAGCGTCGGTGACCGCGGCCGACCCGATCACCGTCGTCGACTACCACACGGCGGGCGAGCCGTTCCGGATCGTGACGGGCGGCGTCGAGCCGCTGCGCGGCGAGACGGTCCTCGACAAGCGGCGGGACGCGCTCGCGCGGCTCGACCACGTCCGCCGCCTGCTCGTCCACGAGCCGCGCGGCCACGCCGACATGTACGGGTGCCACGTCGTCGAGGCGGACGACGAGGGCGCCGACCTGGGCGTCGTCTTCTTCCACAACGCCGGCTACTCGACGGCCTGCGGCCACGGCACGATCGCCCTTGTCACCTGGGCGCTCGACGAGGGGATCGTCGAGCGCCGGGAGGGCGAGAACCGGGTCGTCGTCGACGTGCCCTCCGGGCGGCTGGAGGCGGTCGCGTCGGTCGAGCGGGGACGCGTCCTCCGTGTCCGGTTCCGCAACGTGCCGGCATTCGTCTGGGGGCGGCGGCTCGCGGCGGCGGGCCGGGAGGTCGACGTCGCCTTCGGCGGCGCGTTCTACGCGTCGCTGCCGGAGCGGGTCGACGCGGGAGAGCTGCCGCGCCTGATCGCCCTCGGGCGGCAGGTCAAGCGCGACCTGGAGGCCCACCACGAGATCGCGCACCCACTCGAGCCGGAGCTCCGCGACGTCTACGGCGTGATCTTCTGGCAGGAAGAGCCGGGCGAGCCCCTGACGCAGCGCAACGTCACGGTGTTCGCCGACGGCGAGGTCGACCGCTCTCCGTGCGGGAGCGGCACGTCGGCGAGGCTCGCGCTGCTCGACGCGGAGGGGCGCCTCCCGCTCGGCGACGAGCTCCGCCACCTCTCGGTCGTCGACACGGCGTTCCGCGGCCGGGTGGTCGAGCGGACGACGGTCGCCGGGTCGCCCGCCGTCGTCACCGAGGTCGAGGGGAGCGCCTACCGCACCGGGACCGCCGCGTTCACCGTCGACCCCGACGATCCGCTGGCGGACGGCTTCCTGCTCCGCTGACCGTCAGCCGCCGGCGCCGCACGTGTGCCTGGACGCCGCGTCAGTCGGGCCTGCCGGCGCCCTGGTCGCCGACGAGGCGCACGATCTCGCCCGGCTCCGGGAACCGGCCGAGCCGCTGCTTGCTGAACACCGCGTCGCCGTCGACGACGACGTCGAACTGACCGTGGCCGCCGACCACCGTCTCCGTCTCGTGCCCGCTCGCCGCCAACTCGGCCGCGACACGCGCGGCCTCACCGTCGTAGCCCGTTCAGACGCCGCAGTAGAGGATCTCGATCGTCACCGCTCGAAGCCTACGCCGCCGCGTCGCACGATCGGCGCCGAAGGAACGCGAGCTCCTGGCCTGCGGGCGCGACCCCGCCGTGGGAGTGGACGGCGACGGGGCGACCGTCTCCCGCTGCCGAGCGCCGCTAGATCGTCTTGAACTGCTCGAAGGGCTGGCTGCAGGCCGAGCAGTAGCGGATCGAGCGGCACGCCGTCGGCCCGAAGATGTTCTCGAGGCGCGTGTCCGTCGACCCGCACCACGGGCAGCGGAAGGGCCCCCGCTCCAGCTGCAGGAGGGTCGGCGTGCCCTCCGAGCGGAGCGGCGGAGGGGCGAACCCGGCGGCCCGGAGCTTCTCGCGCCCGGCGGCGCTGATCAGGTCCGTCGACCACGAGTCGTCGTTGACGACACGCACCTCGCAGGAGGCGCCGAGGGCCTCCACGCCCTCGCGGATCGCACGCGTCATCGCGTCGAGCGCCGGGCAGCCCATGAACGTGGGCGTGAACTCGACGCGGACGCCGCCGCCGTCGATCTCGACCGACTTCACGACGCCGAGGTCGACGAGCGAGATCACGGGGATCTCCGGGTCGGGGATCTCCCCGAGCACCCGCCAGACGTCGTCGGCGGACGGTGCGCTCACGGGCACCCTGCTCGCCCCGGCCGGGCTCGCCCGAAACGTCGATCGTCGCGTGCGCGGTCGTCGACGCCGGCGCTCACCACTGCGCACCCGGTGCGGAGCGGCGCACGCTCGTCATCTCGTCGAGCAGCTCGCCGAGCTCGGCCACGTGGTCGCCGCGGCGCACCGGCTCCACCGCCGGCATCGGACGGCCGAGACGCTCCTCCACGCGGTGCACGAGCTCCGGGCGCAGCTCGTCGTCGAGCACCCCGAGCGCGTAGGGCCAGAGCTCCTCGAGCGCGTCGTCGAGCTTCTGCCGTCCCTCCTCGACCGCGAGCAGCCGGTCGATCCACATCTCCGCGTGCATGCGGTGGTAGAGCTCCTCGCGGTCGAGCTTCGCCGCCAGTCCCGCGAGCTCGCGGTCGCCGGACGCCCTGAGGGACTCGAGGCGGATCGCGTCCGCCGTCTCGTACAGCCAGTGCCGGGCGATCGTGCGCGCCCACTCGAGCCGGCGCAGCTCGACGAGCGGCGCACAGCGGTAGTCCGCCGGTGCGCGGTCGAAGGCGAGCTCGTCGGCCGTCGTGCCGAGCTCGACGGCGGCGAGCTCGTACAGCGCCCGCGCGTGGCCGATCTCGTTCTGCGCGATCGACGAGAACGCGACGTCCTCCTCGAGGAACGGTGCGATCCCCGTCCACTCCGAGTCGCGCCAGCCGAGGATCAGCTCGTCGTCGGCCAGCTCCAGCAGCAGGTCGCTCCGTCGACTCACGCCGACCCCGCCGCCCGTTCCCGCGCCTCCCGGAGGCGGGCCCGCAGCGAGTACCCGTCGACCCGGCGGTAGCTGGAGTCGAACTCGTCGACGAAGTCCTCGATCTCGACGATCGCACTGCGCGGCACCACCCAGAGCGCCGTCGACTCGTGGCGGCGTGCGTAGAACTGTCGTGCGTACGTGTCGGCGAAGCGCGCGTCGGGCGCATGGAACGACCCGGCGTGCTGGAACGGCTGGCCCTTCCGCTCCTGGCGGAAGACCTCGTAGATCGTGTCCCCACCCGACCCCGCGGCGAGCGGGTCGTCGGCGGCGAGGCCGTCGCCGCTCACGCGGCCTCCGCGAGCACGACGCGGGAGACCCAGTCGACCTCGGCGCGCGAGAGGCGGCGGAACGCGAGCCGCTCCTCGGAGGCGGGGCCGTGCCCGGAGACGACCGCGATCAGCGTCTCCCAGTCCGGCTCCGTGTACTCCCAGACGCCGTCGCCGCCGCGTCGCAGCATCGGGTCGGGCAGGGTCAGGCCGAGCTCCCACACCTGGGGGACGTAGCCCTCGAGGAACTGCTGGCGGGCGTCCTCGTTCGCCTGGCTCTTGATCCGGAACCGCACCATCGGGTCCTCGTCGGCGGGGATCGGCGTGCCGTGGAACATCATCAGCGGCTCCCACCAGCGGTCGAGGGCCTCCTGGACGAGCGCGCGCTGCGCCTCGGTGCCGTTCACCATCGCGAGCACGACGTCGCGGCCGTGGAGGACGTGGAAGGACTCCTCCCAGCAGATCCGCTTCATGATCCGCGCGTACGGCCCGTACGAGCACTTGAGGAGCGCCTTCTGCGAGATGATCGCCGCCGCGTCGACGAGCCAGGCGATCACGCCGACGTCGCCCCACGTCCGCGTCGGGTAGTGGAAGACGTTGTGGAACTTCGCCCGCCCGGCGAGGAGGTCGTCGAGGCAGGCGTCGCGCGGCTTGCCGAGGTCCTCGACGACGCGGTAGAGCAGTTGCGCGTGGCCGACCTCGTCCTGGATCTTCGCCGTCAGGGCGAGCTTCCGCTGCAGCGTGGGGGCGCGCAGGATCCAGTCGCGCTCCGGCAGGACGCCCATCAGTTCGGAGTTGGCGTGCATCTCCACGAACTTGATCAGCCGCCGCCGGTACTCGTCGGGCATCCAGTCGTGCGCCTCGACCTGGCCTCCCGTCTGCACGTACTCGAGGAACTCCTGCTCGCGCGTGCCCGTCACCACGTCTCCCTTCCGAACGGTCGGTAGCATCGTACCCGTGAGCGCGAGACGCGAGGAGCTCGTTCGCACGGCGGCGCGCCTGTTCGCGGAGCGCGGGTACCACGGCACCTCGATGGGCGACATCGCGGCGGCGATGGGCGTGCAGAAGGGGTCGCTGTACTCGCTGACCTCCTCGAAGCAGGCCCTGCTCGTCGAGGCGATGCGCGAGGGGGCGAGCGCGTTCCACGCCGCGCTCGACGGCGTGCCCGAGGACGCCCCGGCCCTCGAGCGCATCGGCGCCGCGCTCCGGGCGCACCTCCGCGTCGTCGCCGGCCAGCTCGACGTCGCCACCGTGTTCACGCGCGAGTGGCGCTTCCTCGAGGGCGACGCCCTCGCCGAGGTCCGCGAGCAGCGGCGACGCTACGAGGAGCGGTGGCGGACGATGTTCCGGGAGGGCGTCGAGCGCGGCGAGCTGCGCCAGGACCTCGACGCAGACGCGGCGGCGCTGCTCGTGCTCTCGTCGGCCAACTGGGCGTACACCTGGCTGCGGCCGGAGACGGACACGGCGGCGCTCGCCGACCGCTTCCTCTCGATCCTCGTCGACGGCGTGCGCGGCTTCGCCACTCCGGGGTAGCCCCGCCGGTGAGGGTGCACCCGGCGGGCATCGTCCTGCCGTGTCAGAAGACGGTGCGCCCTCCACCCCCGAGCACGAGCTCGAACGCGACGTCGGGCGGGAGCCCTTGCCGCCGCGGGGCGAGCGCGGCGTGGAGGTCGACCTCGGTCCTCCGCGCGAGCGTGTCCGCCTGCTCCTCGGTGTACCCCGCCCGGAGCAGGGCGGTCCGCCGCAGCGCGACGACGCGCTCGGGGTCGTGTGCGGGCACCCTGTCGTCCATCCCGCGATCGTACGCGGGCGGCGCGGCTACGGTAGCCGTCGTGAGAGCCGACGCCGACTCCGACACCGTGCCGACGTGACCTGGGCGCTCGTCGTCAACCCGATGGCCTCGAGGGTCTCCGAGGAGACGATCGCGCGCGTGGAGGAGCGGCTGCCGACGCCGCTCGAGACGCTCCGCACGACGACACCGGGCGAGGCGACCGAGCTGGCGGGACGCCTCGACGGGACGGTCGAGGCGATCGTCGCCCTCGGGGGCGACGGCACCTTCAACGAGGTGCTGAACGGCGTGCGCGGCGCGTCGGTCGTCGGCTTCCTCCCCGGAGGCGGCACGAGCGTGCTCCCGCGTGCGCTCGGCCTCCCGCGCGACCCGGTGGCCGCCGCCGGCCGGCTCGCCGTCGGCCGCACCCGTCGGATCGGGCTCGGCCGGGTGAACGGCCGCCGCTTCGGCTTCAGCGCCGGCATCGGGCTCGACGCGGAGCTCGTTCGCGCCGTCGACAGGATGGGGCGCTCTCCAGAGGGGCGGCGGCCCGGCGACCGCGCGTTCGTGCGGGCGGCGGCCGCGATCCTCCTCGGTCGTGGCGGCCGGTTCGAGCCGGTGTTGACGATCGAGGGCCACGGGCGCGCCGCGTTCGCGTTCGTCGCGAACTGCTCCCCGTACACGTACGTCGGCCCGCTCGGGCTTCGTGTCGCCGGCCGCGCATCGTTCGAGGGCGGGCTCGACCTGTTCGCGCCGGAGCGTGTGACGCCGTGGACGCTGCCGCGGATCGCTGCCCGTGCGCTCCGTGGCACAGCGGGGCCCGGGATCGTTGTCGCCCACGACGTCGACCGGCTGGTCGTCCGGTGCGACGCGTCGATGCCCCTCCAGGTCGACGGCGAGGACCTGGGCGACGTCGACGGCGTGGTGCTCGAGGCGGAGCGCGACGCGCTCAGCGTCCTCGTCTGACGAGCTCCTCGGCGTCGCGCCCGATCGCTGCGGCGAAGGCGTCCTCGAGCATGCGGAAGTGCTCGTCGAGCACACGATCGAGCTCGGCGAGGTCGCGGCGCCGCATCGCCTCGAGCTGCCGGCGGTGGACGTCGAGCGTCGCCTCGTCCGACGAGAGGCCGCCCGTGTACGCGTCACGGAGCGGGGCGAGGCCGCGGGCGACCCCGCGCATCGCAGCCTGGACCGTGGCGTTGTGGCAGGCGCGCACGAGCGCGCGGTGGAACATCGCATCCGCGCGCATCACGCTCCCACGGTCGCCGAGGTGCCCCTCGAGCAGCTCCACCGTGTGCTCGAGCTCCCCGTAGTCGGCCGCGCTCGCCGTCTCGACCGCCTCCAGCACGACCGCGCGCTCAAGGATGCGCCTGGCCCGGAGCGTGTCGATCGCCGCGCTCTCCTCGAGCGCGACGCGGCTCGAGATCGCCACCGCCGGGACGAGGTCGCTCGTGACCACGATCCCGCCGCCCTTCCCACGGCGCACCACGAGGAGGCCGGACATCTCGAGGACGCGGAGCGCCTGCCGGAGCGTCGGCTTGGAGATGCCGAGGGCGACGGCGAGGTCGCCCTCGCTCGGGAGGCGGTCGCCGCGCCTGAGGCCCGCGCGCTCGATCGCCTCCGTCAGGTGCTCCGTCGCCGCCTCGAACGTCCGCGTCGCCCTGATCGGCTCGACCGCGAACTCGCGCTGTGTCGTCTCCATCGACCCAAGTCTGGCACCGTTCCGGCTTGACAGCAAAAGAGAAACGCTGTTTCACTAAAGGTCCGTGCCTGTCTTGCCGTCCTCCGACCACTCGCTGCTCCGCGTGATCGGCGACGCGGACGGCGCCGGTGACCGGACGGTCGACGGGCTCACGGGCGACGACCTGCTCGCGATCCACCGCTCGCTCGTGCTCCTGCGCACGTACGACGAGCGCTCCGTCGTCTACCACCGGCAGGGCCGCATCGGGACCTACGCGATGTTCTGGGGCCACGAGGCGCTCCAGGCGGGCGCCGTGCATGCGCTCCGCGAGCGTGACTGGATCTTCCCGAGCTATCGCGAGTCGGCGATCGGCCTGCTGCGCGGGATGCCGGCCGCCACGGTGCTCCAGTGGTGGCGTGGCCATCCGTCCGGGTGGTGGGACCCGCAGCGGTGGCGGGTCGCGTCGATCTGCGTCCCGATCGCCACGCACGTCCCGCATGCCGCGGGCGCTGCGTGGGGCGCGGCGCTCCGCGGCGAGGACACCGTCGCCCTCGCGGTCTTCGGGGACGGCGCGACCTCCGAAGGGGCGTTCCACGAGGGCGCGAACTTCGCCGCCGTGATGCAGGCCCCGCTCGTCCTGCTCTGCAACAACAACCAGTGGGCGCTCTCGACGCCCCTCTCCGCCCAGACGGCCGCCACCGCGCTGGTCGACAAGGCCGTCGGCTACGGGATGCCGGGCGTCCGCGTCGACGGCACCGACGTGCTCGCAGTGCGCGAGGCGGTCGGCGACGCGGTCGCACGGGCGCGTCGGGGCGAGGGGCCGACCTTCGTCGAGGCGGTGAGCTACCGCGCCGCACCGCACGGGACGGCCGACCACCCAGAGGCCTACATCGACCCGGCGCGCGTCGAGGAAGCACGTCGGGACGAGTGCCTGGGGCGTTTCGAGCGGTACCTGCGGCGCGCCGGGCTGCTCACCGACGAGCGCGCCGAGTCCACGCGCGCCGAGGCCCTCGGGCTGCTGCGCGAGGGCATCGGGGCGGCCGAGGCCGAGGAGCCGGGCGACGTGTCGCTCGTCTTCGACACCGCCTACGCGGAGCCCCCGCCGGCCCTCGCGCGCGACCTCGACGAGCTGCGCCGTGTCCGGGGAGGCGCATGAGCACCGCTGTCGCCACCCGTGACCTCCTGCTCGTCGAGGCGGTGAACGAGGCGCTCCACGTCGAGCTCGAGCGCGACCCGACCGTGCTCGTGATGGGCGAGGACGTCGGACGTGCGGGCGGTGTCTTCCGGGCGACGGCCGGCCTCCTCGACCGGTTCGGGCCGAGCCGGTGCGTCGACACGCCGCTCTCCGAGGCCGGCATCCTCGGCACCGCGGTAGGGCTCTGCATGACGGGATGGCGCCCGGTGTGCGAGATGCAGTACGACGCGTTCTCGTACCCCTCGCTCGACCAGCTGATCACCCACGTCGGCCGCTACCACTGGCGGACGCGGGGGGCGATGGAGTTCCCGATCACGATCCGCATGCCCTACGGCGGAGGCGTCCGGGCGCCGGAGCTCCACGACGACTCCCCGGAGACGTACTACGTGCACACGCCCGGCGTGAAGGTCGCGGTGCCGTCGACGCCCGCCGACGCCAAGGGCCTGCTCGCGGCAGCGATCCGGGATCCCGACCCGGTCGTCGTGCTCGAGCCGAAGCTCGTGTACCGCACCGCCCGCGGGCCCGTCCCCGAGGGCGAGCACGTCGTGCCGCTCGGCCGCGCCCGCACGGCCCGCGACGGCACGGACGCGACGCTCGTCGCGTGGGGCGCGATGGTCCCGCTCTGCGAGCGGGCGGCGGACGCGCTCGCCGACGAGGCCTCGGTCGGGGTGCTCGACCTGCGCACGCTGAAGCCGCTCGACGAGGACGCGCTCCTTCACGTCGCGGCCGCGACCGGTCGCATCGTCGTCGTGCAGGAGGCGCCGCGGACGTGCGGCTTCGCGAGCGAGGTGGCCGCGCTCCTCGCCGAGCGCGCGATCCTCGACCTCCAGGCGCCGGTGCTCCGGGTCACCGGCTACGACGTCCCGTACCCGTACTGGCAGCTCGAGGACGCGTACATGCCTTCGGTGGAGCGGGTCGTCGGGGCCGTGCGCCGGCTGCTCGCCTTCTGACCCGAGCGCACCCGCTCGGCAGTGATGCGTCGCACCCGATCGCGCGGTAGGCTGCCGCGGACCGAAGGACGTCGTTGCCGAACCGGCAACGGCGAGATGGAAGCGACCGCCGCCGGCCCCGCGGCCGACGGAACAAGGAGGGCCCGTGCCGACCGACCTCGAGAAGTTCGTCTCCGCACCCGGCCGCGACGAGCTCGTCAAGGACGTACGACGCCGCATCGACCACGAGGGCGTGACCTACGTCTACTACCAGTTCGCGTCGGTCACGGGCAGGATCATGGGGAAGGGCGTCCCGGCCCCGCACTGGGAGTCGATGGCCGAGAAGGGCTTCCAGCTCGTGTACGGGGCGACGGCGAACCTGTTCACGGACCGGCACGGCGACTACATCGGCTACGGGCCGGAGGCCGCCGAGCTCGTCGGCATCCCGGAGCCCGAGACGTTCGAGGTGCTGCCCTGGGACACGAAGGTCGCCCGCGTCTGGTGCACGCTCTTCCGCAACCGGGAGGAGCGCACGAAGGCCGGCGCCTTCCTCAGCTCGGACTGCAGGGGCAACCTCAAGCGGATGCAGCAGGCGTTCGAGAAGAAGCACGGCCTCCACCTCCGCGCCGGCACCGAGCCGGAGATGATGTGGTTGAAGCTGAAGGACGACGGCACGCCCGACGTCGAGGGCGTGACGAAGCCCTACTGCTACCACATCGACCAGTTCTCGGAGCTCCAGCCGATCATCCACAAGGTGATCGAGTACGGGCAGTCGCTCGGGCTCGACATGATCCAGGGCGACCACGAGGACGCCCCGGGGCAGATCGAGCTCAACTTCAACTTCGACCGCGCCGAGCAGACCGCCGACAACCTCTCCACGTTCCGCCAGGTCTGCCGGCAGGTCGGCCGCGAGCTCGGTGTCTTCCCGTGCTTCATGCCGAAGCCGTTCATGGGCGTCTCGGCGAACGGCTGCCATCACAACATCTCGCTGTGGCGCGGCGACGAGAACGCGTTCCTGCCCGACACGGACGACCCGCAGCGGCCGAGCAAGATCGGCCTGTGGGCGATCGGCGGGATCATGGAGCACCTCGGGGCGCTGACCGCGGTCACCGCATCGACCGTGAACTCGTACCGGCGCCTGTGGGACACCGGCTTCTGGGCCCCCGTGTTCGCGGACTGGGGCTACCAGAACCGGACGACCGCGCTGCGCGTGTCGGCGCCCGGCCGCTTCGAGTACCGCTCCGTCGACTCCGCCGTGAACCCGTACCTCTCGATGGCGGCCCTGATCAAGGCGATGGAGGACGGGATCGAGCGGCAGCTCGACCCGGGCGAGCCCGAGGAGCGCAACATCTACGAGGCGATGGAGGCGGGCAAGGAGGTCAACCGGATCCCGATGACCTTCGGAGACGCACTCGACGCGCTCGAGGCCGACGAGGTCGTGCGCTCCGCGCTCCCCGACGAGATGTACACGGTGTTCATGCACTACAAGCGGGACGAGTGGGAGCGGTACTGTGCGACCGTGACCAACTGGGACGTCGAGGAGTATCTGGATGTCCTTCCCTAACACCTCTCCGTGCCCCGGAGGCAGCGGGGCTCGCGGCTGTGTCCATGCCACGACCGGCCGCGTGAGCGGCCGCTCCAGGGGTGTGCCCGCCGAAGGCAGGCGCCGCGGGCTGCATCCGCTCCTGCGGATGCGGGCCCTGCGGAGAAAGGACTGACATGTGCGGGATCGCAGGGATCATCTACCGGGACGGCTCGACGCATCCGATCGGCGACGAGATGACGCGGATGCTGCAGTCGATGAAGCACCGGGGGCCGGACTCGACCGGCTATGCGCTGTACGCGACACCCGAGAACGGGAACCTCGTGATGCGCTACAAGCTCGCCGACGCCAACACCCCGCGCGACTTCGAGTTCGAGGATCGGCTGCGCAGGCACCGCTTCGAGGTCGAGTCGCGCCTCGCGACGCTCGGCGCACGCCTCCGCGAGGTCGAGGAGGAGACGCCGTACGCGTTCCGCGTCTCCTTCCAGTACGACGGCGACCTGAAGCTCCTCGCCGATCTCGTCGAGGACATCCCCGAGGCAGAGGTGCTCTCGCTCGGGAACTCGCTCGAGATCGTCAAGGACCTCGGTGACGCCGAGTCCGTCTACGAGACCTACGGGCTCGACGAGTTCCAGGGCACGCACGCGATCGGCCACGTGCGGATGGCCACCGAGTCCGAGGTCGACATCGCGGGCGCGCATCCGTACTGGGCGTACCCCTACTCCGACGTCGCGGTCGTGCACAACGGGCAGCTCACGAACTACTTCTACTGGCGGCGGCGCCTCGAGCGGGCCGGCCGCCGCTTCATGTCGGAGTGCGACTCCGAGATCATCGCCGTGTACCTCGCGCAGGAGATGTCGGGCGGCCTCTCGCTCGAGGAGGCGATGCACAAGTCGCTCGACGAGCTGGACGGCGTGTTCACGTACATCGCCGTCACGAAGGACGAGCTCGGCGTCGCGAAGGACGAGCTCGCGGCGAAGCCGCTCGTGCTCTACGAGTCCGACGACCTCGTGGCGCTCGCCTCCGAGGAGATCGCGATCCGCCAGCTCGTCGGCCACGAGATCGAGACGTACGACCCGTACGAGCGGGAGGTGCTGGTATGGCAGCGGTAGGAGAGAGGCGGATCTCGTACGACGCACGCGGGCTCGCCGAGCCCGTGGCGGAGGCACCCCGGATCGCCGAGATCGACGGCGACACGGCGCGCTTCGACGCGCAGGACCTGACGATTCGCACGATCAACCTCGAGCTCCGACGCCTCGTCTACGAGGAGGGCGTGAAGGAGGTCGTGATCGACAACCCCGCGTCGCGCCACTCGCTCGGGGTGGGGATCCTCACGCGCTGCCGGATCACGTTCAACGGCAGCCTCGGCTACTTCGCATGCGGCCTGATCGACGGGCCCGAGGTGCACGTCACCGGGCGCGTCGGCTGGTCTGCCTGCGAGAACATGATGAGCGGCGTCGTCGTCGTCGACGGGAACGCCGGCTCGCTCACCGGGGCGGCGATGCGCGGCGGCGACCTCGTCGTCAAGGGGCGGGTCGGCGCGCGCACCGGGATCGACCAGAAGGGCGGCACGATCATCGTGCTCGGCTCGGCGGGGTCGATGACCGGCTTCATGATGCAGCGCGGACGGATGATCATCTGCGGTGACGTCGGACCCGGCCTCGGCGACTCCATGTACGACGGCGACATCTACGTCGCCGGCAGCGTGAAGTCGCTCGGCATCGACTGCGTCCCCGGTGAGTGGACGGATGCGGACACCGAGCTGATCGACCGGAAGTTCCGGATCTACGGGCTCGGTGACCCCCCGGAGTTCCAGAAGTTCGTCTGCGGCAAGCAGCTGTACAACTACGACTCGCTCGAGCCCGCGGAGAGGAAGCTGGTGATCTGATGGCCGACAACGGCGCACCCGGCAACAAGGACGTCCTCGGTCGCAGTCGGATCTTCACGCCGGAGGTCATCAACGACATCCACATCAAGGCCGACCTGGGCCGCTACCGGATGCGGGGCTTCTCGATCTTCAAGCCGATGCCGCACTGGGACGAGCTCGTGTTCCTCCCCGGCACGCTGACCCGCTTCGTGATCGAGGGCTACCGCGAGAAGTGCGTGACGAAGACGGTGCTGGGCGCGCGCTTCGCGAAGAACCCGATCGAGCTCGACATCCCGATCTACATCACCGGGATGAGCTTCGGCGCGCTGTCGCTCGAGGCGAAGATGGCGCTCGCGAAGGGCGCCTCCATGGCCGGCACCGCGACGTGCTCGGGCGAGGGCGGGATGATCCCGCCGGAGCGCGACCACTCGACGAAGTGGTACTACCAGTGCATCCAGAGCCGGTACGGGTTCAACCCGCACCACCTGATGCTCGCCGACGCCTGTGAGTTCTTCATCGGGCAGGGGTGCAAGGTCGGGCTCGGCGGTCACCTGATGGGGCAGAAGGTGACGGAGCAGGTCGCGGAGATGCGCTCCCTCCCGGCGGGGATCGACCAGCGGTCGCCGGCGCGCCATCCCGACTGGCTCGGGCCGGACGACCTGTCGCTGAAGATCCAGGAGATCCGGGAGGCGACCGACTACCGCATCCCGATCCAGCTCAAGCTCGGGGCCTCGCGCGTCTACGACGACGTGCGCATGGCCGCGAAGTGCGGGCCGGACATCATCTACCTCGACGGCGCCGAGGGCGGCACCGGCGCAGGCCCGCACATCGCCACGGAGGAGACCGGGATCCCGCTGATGGCGGCGATCCCCGAGGCGCGGCGGGCGCTCGAGGACGTCGGCCTCGCAGACGAGATCGACCTCGTCGTCGCCGGCGGCATCCGCAACGGGGCCGACGTCGCGAAGGCGCTCGCGCTCGGCGCGAAGGCGGTGGCGATCGGGCACTCGGCGATGATGGCGCTGAACTGCAACAAGGAGATCCCCGGCGTCACCGACTACGAGGGCACCGTGGGCGTCCCGGCCGGGCAGTGCTACCACTGCCACACGGGCCGCTGCCCCGTCGGCGTCGCCACCCAGGACCCGGAGCTGCGCAAGCGGCTCGTCGTCGAGGAGGCCTCGGAGCGGGTCTACAACTTCCTCACCGCGATGACCATGGAGCTCCAGATGCTCGCGCGCGCGTGCGGGAAGACGAACGTCCACTCGCTCGAGCCCGAGGACCTCGCGGCGCTGACGCCCGCCGCGTCGGCGATGGCCCGAGTGCCGCTCGCCGGCACGAACTACACGGTCGGGGTGACCGAGAACGAGATCCTCGCCGAGGTGAAGCGGCTGCTCGCCAAGAAGGAGGAGGACGAGCTCCAGGCCCACCACCACGAGAACGTCGAGCACCTGCGGACCGTCGAGCGGTGAGGGGGAGGGGACGATGACCGAGCAACCGCACAGCCACGCGCTCGCCTACACCGAGCCCGAGAAGATCCAGTCGATCGACTCGGAGTTCCTCTCGGGGAAGCGCTACCCCTACCAGGAGGACATGTCGCTCGTCGAGGACATCGACCTCCTCGCCGCGACCCCCGGGGAGGACCTGAACTGGCTCGAGGACATCCACCTCCTCGAGGAGGACGGCGTCCCCGCCGTGTTCGACCGGTACTCGAACTGCTTCGTGAAGATCCACTTCCCGATCCCGGCCGGCCGAGAGGACGAGATGGCGCGCAAGGTGCTGATCGCGCACCTGCAGTCCGGCAACTCCTACGGGATCGAGCTCAAGGAGATCCACTGCAAGTTCCCGCAGCCGGAGCTCGGCCCCTGGGTCGAGGGGTCGCAGACGGTCGGCACCGACTGGGCGCCGCCCGTCCTCGAGGGCTGGGAGAAGCCGTTCGGCCACTGACGTCGAGGCGGGCCGGCTGACCCGACGGCGGGCCGCGCTCCGCGCGCGCGGCGTCGTCGTCGGCGCCGGTGAGCACGGCCTCTCGGCCGCGATGTCCCTCGCCGAGCGGCTCCCGGAGGGAGGCGAGGGCCCGTCCGCGGCCCTCGTCCTCGACGCGCAGCGCGTCCGTGCCGGCGCGAGCGGCATCTGGCGGGATCGACCGCAACTTCTACCGCTCCGCGGCGACCAACGCCGTCGTTCGCCGCTCCGTCGAGCTGTTCGAGCTCGAGCCCGCGGTGTTCGGCTCTCCGCCAGGTCGGCGACATCGCGGTCGTGCCCGAAGCAGACGGACGAGCTCGAGCTGATCGCCGGAGGGCATGTGGAGGTCGGCTCCGCCTCGACGCTCGTCCGGGGCCAGGACGCAGTCGCCGCCCACATGCGACATCACTACCCCGATCGGAGCGCGGCGGGGGTGCACTGCGCTGCTGCACGAGCAGCGGAGCGGCCCGGCCGACGCGACGACGACCGGCGCCGCGCTCGCCGGGATGGAGCGCTCGGCCAGCTCGCGGCGGCCGAGACCGCCGGCGAGCGCCAGCCGGTGCTCGAGCCGTTTCGCCGCCGCCTCCGAGCTCCACCGTGCCTCCGCGAGCCCCTGTCCCTGGACGTGACGCGACGCAGGACGCCTCGCGTCGGTCACGGTCCAGGGCGCGAGATGGTTGAAAACAGTCCGACGCACGTCAGATACTCACTTCACGTGTCGCGGGTCCCCGTGCATCGACAGCGTGTACCGGCTCATATGAGCGCTTCGCTCGCGCCGGCCCGCCGGGTCGCCGCCCGGCAGGGACTCGCCAGGTCATCGACTGAAAGGAGTCGCGCATGAGCCTCACGAGCCTGCTCGCGCAGGCGCCTCCGGCGTTCCCCGACCAGGTGACGACGAACTCCCTGCTCCAGAACGTCATCTACGCGTCGGGAGCCGTGGGCGCGATCTTGATCCTCGCCGGGGTGATCCTGGTGGATCTCGGAGGCGTACGCCGTGTGAACGTCTTCGCGTCGGCCGCCGAGAAGATGGTCGGCTTCTTCATCGGCTTCGCCGTCTACTTCCTCATCGGGTTCGCGATCTGGAACTGGCAGTACTACGTCGCGTTCGAGGTCGACAGCCCGTACTGGCAAGCGGTCAAGGACTGGTGGCTCGGAGGCACCTTCGCGAACAGCCTTGCTCAGGACGTCGACCCGAACAGCATGGGCGCGAACCTGAACAACCAGCAGATCTTCATCTTCTTCCTCGCGTGCTTCGCGGGAATCGTCAACGTCCTCTTCCATCTCGCCGTCACCGAGCGGATGCGGGCGATGGCCTACTTCGTCGTCTGCGCTGTCGCTGCCGTCGTCTCGTCGGTGCTCAGTTGGTTGACGTGGGGATCGACGGGCCCGCTGACGAACGCCGGCTACCACGACTTCTTCGGTGCCGGCTTCGTGTACTTGTTCCCGGCCGGGATGGCGCTGATCTTCGTGCGCAAGATCGGGTCGCGGCCAGGCATGTACCACCAGCATCCGAAGGTCCCGCAGTTCCGCTCGTACAACCTCGGCCTGACGACGCTGGGAGTCGTCTTCATCGTCAGCGGCCTGCCGATGGTGATCCTCTCCTGCCTCTTCTTCTTCGGTGCTCCTGACCTGGCGCAGGGGGTGAGCGTGACGATGGCCGACACCAGCGTCGGCATCGCGTTCAACAACCTCGGCCTTGCGTGGGCGGCGGGGGCGCTCATGGGCGCGCTCATCGCCTACCGGACGAGGAAGTACATCTACCTCTTGCTCGGCCCGTTCGCGGGGTACGTCTCGGGAGCCCCGGCATTCGACGTCTACACGCCGTGGCAGATGTTCCTCGTCGCGTTCTTCGCGCCGGTCGTCGCGTACGTCTTGTACGAGGCGAGCCAGAAGCGACACTGGGACGAGCACAAGCTGACGCCACTCTTCATCGGAGCCGGCGTGTACGGCCTGCTGATGGTCGGCCTGATCGACTGGGGAACCGCGCAGGGCGGCTTCTTCGGGCTCGAGGAGGGCGACTACGCGTATCAGAACGCGGAGATCAACGTCCTCTGGCAGGCGATCGGAGCCGCGGTCTCCATCGGCTTCGGCGTGGTGACGGCACTCGTGCTGGCACCGATTCTCGAGCGCACGACCGGGCTCAAGCTCGACGATGAAGAGCAGGTCACCGGCCTCGACTTCGGGGAGTGGGAGATCCGGCACGACATCGAGCCCGACTGGGACGTCGCGACGCCCGCCTCGGGCGGGGAGCCCGCACCGGGCTCGACGCCGGCGGGGAGCACCTAAGCCGCAGCTTGCCGAAGAGCCACGGCCGGGGAAACCGCCTCGGCCGTGGCTCTTCGGCGTCTCGTGGGGTGGTGAGGCCACGCCTTCAGTGGCGTAGGATTGCCGGACACGCTGCGAACAACGGAGGAAGCGATGTCCGAGAAGATGTGGGGAGGCGAGCCGTTCTGGGGACTCGGCTACGACTGGGACCCCGACTGGGTGCTCACCGACCGGCAGCAGGAGCTCCGGGCGACGCTGATCGAGCTCTGCGAGAGGGAGCTGCGCGCGAACGCGAAGCGGTCGGACGACGAGCTGCTCTTCCCGCGCCGCAACCTCGAGCTGCTCGGCGAGCACGGGTTCCTCGGGCTGATCGTGCCCGAGGAGTACGGCGGGCTGGGCGAGAACCACGTCGCGTTCGCGATGACCTGCGAGACGATCGCGCGCTACGGGTGCGCGTCGACGGCGATGTGCTACGTGATGCACATCGGGGCCGTCGCGGCGCTGATGCTGCGACCGACGCCCGAGATCGTCGACAAGTACATCCGCCCGCTGAACAGCGGCAAGATCGGCACGCTCAGCTACTCGGACCCCGAGACCGGCTCGCACTTCTGGTACCCGATCTCCTCCAAGGCCGAGCGCGTCAACGGCGGCTACAGGATCAACAAGAAGGCGTCCTGGACGACGTCCGGCGGGTTCGCCGACTTCTACGTCCTGCAGACGACGAGCCCCGACTTCTCCGGCTACGACGACCTCTCCGTGTTCGTCGTCGACGCCCAGCACTGCGAGGCGCAGCCGTCGCTCTGGGACGCGCTCGGGCTGCGCGGCAACCAGTCGGGCGCGATCTCGTTCACGGACGTCGAGATCCCCGGCACGCAGATCGTCGGCCCCGAGGGCGACGGCGCCACCTCGAACGACGAGGCGGTCGACCCGTGGTTCCTCGTCGGCTCCTCGTCGGTGTGGAACGGCCTCGCGCTCGGGGCGATCGACATCGCGAAGCGGCACACGACGCGCAAGCGCCACGTCGACGTCGGCCTGCGCGTCGCCGACTACCCGACGATCCAGGACTACGTCGGCCAGGCGGTGATGGAGACGAACGCGTCGCGGCTGTTCGTCCTCTCGGTGGCGCAGGCCTTCGACGGCGCCACGGACGACAACACGAAGCTGCTGTCGCCGGGGGAGCTCGCCCGCGGCAACTTCCTCCACTGGGCCTGGCAGATCAAGTTCGTCGCCGCCCAGAACGTCGCGAGCGTCGTCGACAAGATGCTCCATGCGTGCGGCGGCTCCGGCTACAAGCGCGACATGGAGCTCGAGCGGTACCTCCGCGACGCCAAGGCCGGCTGGGTGATGGGCCCCACGAACGAGGTGCTGCGCCAGTTCGTCGGCAAGGCCGTCCTGCTCGGCTTCGACGCGCTCGACTACTGGAACCAGTCGTACAACCGGCGCGCCGTCGAGAACGAGGTGAAGAAGCTCGACGCTGCAGGCAAGCGCGAGCTCGCGGAGCAGCTGCTCGCCCAGGCCTCGGAGGACGAGGCGAAGGAGCCCGCGGCGAAGGCGTAGCGTGGCGACGCAGGAGCGACCGAGGCTGCTCGTCCCCGGGCTGCTCCCCGCCGATCCGACGCGGGAGACGTACCGCGTGCGGCGGGGCGCTGCGACGGCCGTCGAGCTGCGGCCGGACGACCGGCTCACGGTCCGTGACCTCGACGGCGGCCAGCCCGCCGAGCTGACCGTCGTCACGGCCGACGGCGGCGAGGACTACCGGGCGCTCGGCGCCGCCGCGGGCGGCCTCGTCGAGGCGTCGGTGCTGCGCCGACTCGCGCACGCACCGTCGGCGGGCGGTGCGGAGATCGTGTCCGGCCTCGCCCGTCGCGGCCACGACCCGTCCGCGGCGACCGCGCTCGGGCTCTTCGGCCCCACCTCACGGCCCGGCGCCGAGCAGACCTTCCGCGCCGAGCGGGAGGCGATCGTCGTCGTCGGCGCCCCGGAGGGGCCGTCGCTGCTCGAGGGCGGCGTCCCTGCCTCCGACCTCCAGCTCGAGATCCGCCGCGCCGACGTACGGCGCGACCTCGAGCCGTCGCTCCCGGAGCCGCTCGCCGACCCCCGCCTCGACTTCCAGGTCGACCGGGCCTCGGCGCTCGCCTACGAGGTCAAGGCGGGCGAGTTCATCCAGCTCATCGACGTGCAGGGCCGCCAGTGCACCGACTTCCTCGCCTTCAACGCCGGCCGCCTCCAGGACGGCGTCGAGCGCGGGCTCGACTCGACCGCGACCCGGTCGCTGATGGGGAGCGCCTGGCCGCAGCCCGGCCTCTTCGCGAAGTTCTACGACACCGACCTCGAGCCGCTCGTGGAGGTCGTCCGCGACACCGTCGGCCGGCACGACACCTTCGGGCTCGCCTGCACCTCGAAGTACTACGAGGACATGGGGTACTTCGGGCACGTCAACTGCTCGGACAACTTCAACGTCGAGCTCGATCCGTACACGATCCAGCCCCGGCGGGGCTGGCCCGCGATCAACTTCTTCTTCAACACGGCGTTCGACGCCCACAACCTGTACGTCGTCGACGAGCCGTGGTCGCGCCCGGGCGACTACGTACTGCTGCGGGCGATGACCGACCTCGTCTGCCTCTCGAGCGCGTGCCCGGACGACATCGACCCCGCGAACGCCTGGAACCCGACGGAGGTGCACGTGCGCGTCTACCCGGCCACGCAGCGGTTCTCGGCGGCGATCGCCCATCGTGTGACGCCCGACGCGGAGCCGAAGCTGACGAAGGAGACCGGGTTCCACGAGCGCACCTCCGCGCTCACGAGCCGCTTCACCGAGTACAACGGCTACTGGCTGCCGACCGCGTACGACAACCACGGCGCCACCGCCGAGTACTGGGCGTGCCGCGAGCATGCCGCGATCATGGACCTCTCGCCGCTGAGGAAGTTCGAGGTGCTCGGGCCGGATGCGGAGGCGCTCGTGCAGGCGACGATGACACGCGACATCCGCCGGCTCGCCGACGGTCAGGTCGTGTACACGGCGATGTGCAACGAGACGGGCGGGATGATGGACGACGGCACCGTCTTCCGCATCACGCAGAACAACTTCCGCTTCGTCGGGGGCGCCGAGCACGACGGCGTCTGGCTGCGCGAGCAGGCGGAGCGGCTCGGCCTCGAGCGCGTCTGGGTCAAGGACTCGACCGACGACCTCCACAACGTCTCCGTGCAGGGGCCGGCGAGCCGGGACATCCTCGCGCAGGTCGTCTGGGCGCCGCCGACGCAGACGCCGTTCGCGGAGCTGCGCTGGTTCCGGTTCTCGATCGGGCGCATCGGCGGCCCGCAGGGGATCCCGATCGTCGCCTCCCGCACGGGCTACTCGGGCGAGCTCGGCTACGAGGTCTTCTGTCACCCGCAGGACGCGCCCGCCGTCTGGGACGCGATCGTCGCGGCGGGCGAGCCCCACGGGCTGCTCCCGCTCGGCCTCGACGCCCTCGACGTGCTCCGCATCGAGGCGGGCCTGATCTTCGCGGGGTACGAGTTCGACGACCAGGTCGACCCGTTCGAGGCCGGCATCGGCTTCACGGTCACCGCGGACAAGGAGGACGACTTCGTCGGCAAGGAGGCGCTGGTCGAGCGCCGCGCGCACCCGCAGCGTGTGCTCGTCGGCCTCGAGCTCGAGGGGAACGAGCCCGCGGCTCACGGCGACTGCGTCCACGTCGGGCGCCCGCAGGTCGGGGTGATCACGAGCGGTGTGCGCTCGCCGGTGCTGCGCACGAACGTCGCGCTCTGCCGGATGGACGTCCGCTACGCGGAGCTCGGCACCGAGGTCGAGGTCGGCAAGCTCGACGGCCACCAGAAGCGGATTCCCGCGACCGTCGTCCGCTTCCCCTTCTACGACCCGGACAAGACCCGGCCGCGGAGCTGAGGCGCGCCGTCGGCCTCAGTGGCGGAGACGCGCCGCGAGGATGCGAAGCAGCGCGAGGGCGGCCTGCGGATCCCTCCCGAGCGAGGACCGGAGCGCCTGCCCCGACACCACGATGCAGGTCGTGTCGGTGACCGCCGTCACGCTCGCGGTGCGGCCGTGGCCGGGGTCGAGCACCTCGATCTCGCCGACGATCGCTCCGGCCCCCAGCGTGATGGTGCGGCCGGGGCGCTCCACGCGGACCTCGCCCGACGAGACGAGCATGAGCTCGTCGTCCGAGGTGCCTCGCTCCATCAGCGTCTCGCCCGCCGCGTACGTGCGCTCGACGCCGTTGGCGAGCAGCGGCTCGAGGAGCTCCGGGGGGAGCGAGGAGAAGAGCTCGGCGCTCGCCTCGAGGCGCTCGTAGCGGCCGCCGTGGAAGAGCAGCGGCGTGCCCTCGCCGTAGTGCGCGTACTCCACCCGGCCGAGGAACAGGGAGTGGTCGCCGCCCCAGTACGAGCGGACGACGCGCGCGACGAGGTGGGCGAGCGCACCGTCCACGAGCGGTGTGCCGTGGACGATCGTGAACGACGGCTCGGGGAGGTCGTCCCCCGCCCGCCCGGCGAAGCGGTCGGAGAGCCCGGCCTGTCCCGCCTCGAGCACGTTGACCCCGAAGCTCGACCCCTCGTGCAGGAGCGCCAGCATCTTCGCGCGGCGGTCGATCGAGATCAGGACGAGCGGCGGGTCGAGCGAGACGGACATGAACGCGTTCGCGGTCATGCCGTGCGCCTGGTCGTCGGCGGAGCGTGTGGTGATGATCGTCACGCCGGTGGCGAACATCCCGAGCGTCCGCCGGAACGCGAGCGCCGGGTCGCCCTCGAGGCCCTCGCCGAGCTCCAGCCCCTCGCTGACCGGGGCCGCGGCAAACGACTCCCCGAAGGCGTCGGGTGCACCGGTGATCGGGAGGTCGAACTCGAGCACCACCCGATCCTCCGCGTCGGCCATGCCGTCATTCTGACGCCCGCGGGAAGACGAGCGGGCCGGCACCCCGGAGCCTCGGTGCCGGCCGGTCGAACCTAGGCGGTCGCCCGATCCGGCATCGTCGGCGTCTCCTCTCGCCCGTGCGGCCTCTCCTCGTCCTCGTCGGCACGCGCGAGCCGAGCCTGCTGGAGCGGCTGCCCGGACACAGCGTGAGCGAGTCCGTTCAGCGGCAGGCGCACCGCGACGTGCTCATCGTCCACTGAGCGCGGTGGAGAGCGCGCGGGCGTGGCGCAGCAGCACGGGCGCCGTCTCCGCCATGCGCTCGGCCGTGAAGCGGGACGCCGGTCCCTGCACGCCGACGATCGCCGCGAGCTCGTCGCGCGCACCGGCCACCGGGGCGGCAACGGCGTTCAGGTCGGGCTCCCGCTCCCCCTCGGCCGACGCCCAGCCGTCGCGGCGGACGGCGTCGAGCTCCTCCGCCAGCCGCGTTCGGTCGACGATCGTCCGGGCCGTGTAGCGCGCGAGCCTGCCCGCAGTCGGCTCGACCCGCGTGAAGGCGAGCATCACCTTGCCCGTCGCGGTCGCGTGGCCCACGCTCGGGCGACCCAGCCGGGCGACGCTCTGCACCGACGCCGGGCTCTGCGCGTAGTCGACCGTCACCGCCTCGGATCCGGCCGGGAGCGAGAGCGTGGCGGTCTCGCCCGTCGCCGCCACGAGCTCCTGGAGGTGCGGCCGTCCCAGGTCACGCAGGTCGAGGCGGGCGACGACCGCGTTGCCGAGCTGGACGAGCCCGACCCCGAGCCGGTAGCGGCCGGTGGCCGCGTCCTGCTCCACGAGGTCGGCGTCGGCGAGGGTCGCGAGCAGTCGGGAGGCCGTGCTCGGGTTGACGCCGATGCGACGGGCCAGCTCGTTCGTCCCGAGGTCGGTGCCCGCGGCGGAGAGCCCGTCGAGGACCGCGATCGCGCGCTCGACCGCCGCGATCCGCCGCCCCGATTCCCTTCCGCGGAGGACCGTGCTACCGTCCATTCGACCAATTTTGACACACCGTTGCCCAGGAGGCAATGACCATGACGATTCCTTCCTCGTCCCCCTATGTCGTCGTCGGTGCCGGCATCCACGGGCTCTCCACCGCGTACCACCTGGCCGTCGAGCTCCGGTCGCGCGGCATCGGCTCGGGCGCCGACGTGCTCGTGCTCGACAAGTCCTCGCCGGGCTCCGGCGCGTCCGGGATCGCCTGCGGCGTGGTGCGCAACAACTACTTCCAGCCTGCGATGAGCGAGCTGATGCAGGCCTGCGTCGAGGTCTGGGAGTCGGATCCCGAGGCGTACCACTACAACGCCGTCGGCTACATCGCCCTCGGCGCGGCCGTCCAGGAGGCCGACCTCGTCGCGACGTACGAGCGGCAGGAGCGGATCGGCTACCGCTCGGAGCTGATCCTCGGCGCAGCGGACGTCGACGCCCACATGAAGCGCCTGTTCCCCGACTGGCGGGCGCAGGGCGTCACGGCGTGCCTCCACGAGCACCAGGGGGGGTTCGCGTTCAACATGGCGTCGGTCATGGGCCTCGTCGGGAAGTGCGAGAGCGAGGGCGTGACGATCGTCTCCGGCGTCGAGGTCACCGACATCGAGCTGGGGGCGGACGACGCCGCCCGTGCGGTCGAGACCTCGAGGGGCAGGATCGCGGTCGGGGAGCAGCTCGTGATCGCCCCCGGGCCCTGGGCGAAGCGCTTCTGGGCGATGCTCGGCCTGCCGCCGACGATCGACGTGCACCTCCCGTCGGGGGACGTCGCGCGCGACCAGCCGATGTGGACGTACTGGAACCTGCAGGAGGGGGAGATCACCGTCGACCCGCTCGAGTTCGCCACGGCGGACGGCGGTGCGCCGCCGGTGATCCACCTCGACTCCGACGCGCCGCTCGTCACGGACGACGGCGTGCTCGTCACCGACGAGCTGTGGGGGGTCTACTTCAAGCGCGACCGCCACGGTGTCCAGGGAGGTGCCTCGCCGCTGACGGTCGACGGCGACGTCGAGCTCGATCCGTACCCGCAGACGACGAACGTCGACCCGGGCTTCCCGGACATGTGGTGTGCCGCGCTCTCCCACGCGATGGCGCGGTTCGAGGGATGCCGGGTGGCGTACAAGGACGCCCGCTCCGGCGGCGTCGGCGCGTTCACGGCGGACAACTTCCCCGTGTTCGACTACCTGCGGCCGAACGTCTACTGCGTCCTCGACTCGAACCACGGCTACAAGATGATCGGCGTCGGACGGGAGGTCGCCCGGGTGCTCCTCGGCGACCACTCGAGCCTGCTCCGCCCGTTCCGTTTCGAGCGCTTCGCGACCGGCGACCTGCACCCGGTCTCGAGTTCGCCCTATCCCTGGTCCTGAGCGATTCTGGTCGGTCAGCTGGCGTCGACGAGCACGTTCGGGCCGTGACGGTCGGGAAAGCGGTCGAGCACACCGGACGCCACGAGGCGCGAACGTGACTCCTCCGCGTCCTCGATCGTCGCGAACTCGAGGTGGATGAACACCTCGTTCGGGTCGTCTACGCCGCGGAGGACGCGGACGCTCACCGCATGCTCTCGCGCCCGCGGGACGTCCTGGTCGAAGAGTGGACGCCACCGCTCGTAATCCCCGGTCTGGATGCGGGTGATGATGAACGCGCTCACGTGTCCCCCTTCGCCGTCGGCATTGCGCGGAGCCTAGGCGCGGCGGCGGCTGCCGCGGACGATCGTGTATGACACCGGGGATGGCGCACGAGTTTCGGCTCCCCGACCTGGGCGAGGGCCTCACCGAGGGGGAAGTCGCCCGCTGGCTCGTCGCCGAGGGCGATCGGGTCGAGGAGGACCAGCCGCTCGTCGAGATCCAGACCGACAAGACGACCGTCGAGATCCCGTCCCCGTACGCGGGCACCGTCCTCAAGCTGCTCGTCCCCGAGGGCGCGGTCGTCCCCGTCGGGACGGTGCTTGTCGTCATCGGAGAGGTCGGGGAGCAGCTCCTCCGGTCCGTCGAGCCGAGCACCGGCCGAGCAACGGTCGAGCCCGAGGAGCGGCCGGTCGTCACCGTCGTCCCGAGCGAGCCCGCGGCCGCCGTGCGCGCCACCCCGGCGGTGCGGAAGCTCGCGGCCGAGCTCGGCGTCGACCTCCTCCACGTGACGGGATCCGGGCCGAGCGGGAGGATCACCGAGGACGACGTCCGAGGTGCTCAGGCGCCGGCCGAGGGGCGGCGCGTTCCGCTGCGCGGCGTGCGACGGCTGATCGCCGAGCACACCGCGCTCACGCAACGCGAGGTTCCGGCGGTGACGTTCGTGGAGGAGTGCGACTTCACGGGCGTCGACCTCGCCACGCTCGTCGCACGCACGTTGCACGCGTGCGCGCACTCGCTGCGGGAGTTCCCCGAGCTCAACGCGCGCATCGACGGCGACGACATCGTGCTGCTCGATCGATACGACCTCGGGATCGCCGTGCAGACGGACGAGGGCCTCGTCGTGCCGGTCGTGCGAGGCTGCGACGCACGCACGGTCGACGAGCTCCACGCCGAGGTGCAGCGGCTCGCCGACGGGGCGCGTGCCGGCACCCTCGGGCCCGAGGAGCTGCGTGGCTCCACGTTCACCGTGACGAGCGCCGGGCGCTTCGGCGGGCTCGTCGTGACGCCTCTCGTCAACTACCCGGAGGTCGCGATCCTCGGCGTCCATCGGGTGGCCCCGCGGCCCGTCGTCCGGGACGGCGAGATCGTCGTCCGTGAGATCGGCAACGTCTCGGTGACCTTCGACCACCGCGTCGTCGACGGCCTTCGCGCGGCACAGTTCTGCCTCGACGTGATCGCCCGCCTGCAGGACTAGCGTCGGCCGCCCGCCGGGCCGCCCCGCGCACGGCGCCTGACACGGGTCGAGCGTCCGCTTCTACACTTCCCGGTGTGGACGACTGGTACCTGATCGGGGTCACGCTCGGGCTCGGCATCGCAGCCGGCGTGCTCTTCGCGGGGATCCTGGCCGGGCTCAGCTTTGGCTGGATCACGTCGACGCTCGGCGCACTCGCCGTGGGCGTCGTCGCGGGCCTGCTCGTCCACGACTGGACCGGAGCGGGCGGCGGTGTCGTGGGTGCGCTGATCGGCACGTTCTCGACGGCCGTCGTCGTCCGTGGTGCGCTCCGCAGCGGCGCCACGATCGGCGGCACCGCCGTGATCCTGATCGGCGCTGCGGTCGCCGTCGCCCTGATCGCGCTCATCCCGGCCGCCGGCTACGTGCTGGCCGTCGTCCTGCCCGTCCTCGCCGTGCGGCGGGCGCGGAGCGAGCCGGAGCGGTACGCAGGGCTGCGCACCCTCGCCAAGTGAGCCGCAAGGGACTGATCCTCGTCGTCATCGACGGGCTCTCGCCGTCGGTGCTCGAGGCGGGCATCGACCGAGGCAGGCTGCCGATGCTCGCGAGGCTCGCCGACGTGGGCCGCTACGACCACGCCGTGACCGTGTTCCCCTCGCTGACACCGGTCTGCCTCTCCTCGATCGCGACCGGCGCCTACCCCGCCACGCACGAGATCCCCCATCTCGTCTGGTGGCATCGGGCCGAGCGCCGACTCGTCGAGTACGGGTCGTCCTTCGGGGCCGTGCGCAGAGCGGGTGTCGCCCGATCCCTGCGCGACACGCTCGTGGGGATGAACGCCCGGCACCTCGGCGCGCGGTCATCGACCGTGTTCGAGACGCTCGCCGACGCCGGCCTCGTCACGGCGGCCGTCAACTTCACGGCCTACCGGGGGCGCACGCGGCACCGGTCGACGCTCCCGTTCCTCGGCGACGTGCTCGGGCCCGAGCGCTTCTTCTTCTACAACCTGTTCGCGTCCGAGCGGACCGGCGCTCCGCTCTCGTGGCGGAGTCGCGCGGCCGGCACGATCGACGGGTACGCGGCCGCCGTCGGGCGCTGGCTCGTCACCCGGGACGCCTTCGACTTCCTCGTCTTCTACCTGTCCGACTACGACTACGCCTCCCACCTCCGCGGGCCCGACGGCGCGGACGACGTGCTCGCCCGGTGCGACGTCGCGGTGGAGGGACTGGCCGCCGCCGCCGGCGGCATCGACGCGCTCCTCGACCGCTACGCGGTCCTCGTGCTCGCCGACCACGGACAGACGGCCGTGCGTCATGTCCGTGACCTGCGGCGCTCGCTGGCGGCCCTCGACGGCGTGCTCGTGACCGCCTCGAACCGCGCGGCGATGCTCTACCGGCACGACGGGTGCCGGCTCGACGCCCGCGCGATCGCCGCCCGGCTCGACGGGGACCCCGCGGTCGACGTCGTCCTCTTCCGGGAGGGCGTGGAGGCGATCGCCCGCAGGGACGGCGCCGAGGCGCGGTTCGCGCCCGGGAGCGACGGCGGCTTCGTGACCTCCGGCGACCTCACCCTCCTCGACCACCCCGACGCCCTCGCGCGCTCCTGGGGCGCGCTCGCCAACCCGAACGCGGGTGACGTCCTCGTCTCCGCCGGTGCCGGATGGGAGTTCGCCGACCTCGGCGGTGGTCACCACGCAGGCGGCGGCTCGCACGGGTCGCTCCTCGCCGGGGACTCGGTGGTGCCCGTGATCAGTGTCGGCGCGGGCGACCCGCCGCGACGCATCGTCGACGTCGCACCCGCCGTGCTGCGCCACTTCCACGTCGCCTCTCCGGCGCTCGCACTCGATCGTGTCGCGTGACGCCGCCCGGGCCCGCGTCGCGATGGTCGAGGGCCAGCTCCGCCGTCGCGGCATCCGGGACGAGCGTGTCCTCGCCGCGATGGAGCGGGTGCCACGCGAGCGCTTCGTGCCGGCGGTGCTCGCCCGCGACGCGTACGACGACGGAGCGCTCCCGATCGGCGCCGGGCAGACGATCTCGCAGCCGTACATGGTCGCGGCGATGTGCGAGCTCCTCGCCTTGCAGGGAGGCGAGCGGGTGCTGGACGTCGGCACCGGCTCCGGATACGCGGCGGCGGTGCTCGCGGAGCTCGCCGCGGACGTGGTGTCGATCGAGCGGATCCCCGTGCTGGCCGAGCGCGCGCGGGCCACACTCGCCGCCGCGGGGTACGCCCGCGTCGACGTCCGCGTCGGGGACGGGTCGCTCGGTGTCGCCGATCGCGCGCCGTTCGACGCGATCGCCGTCGCCGCCGCGGCGCCCGACGTGCCACCCGCGCTCCCGGCGCAGCTCGGGCCTGGAGGGCGGATCGTCGTCCCGCGCGGCACCCGCTGGTCGCAGCAGCTCGTCCTCCTCACGGCGTCGCGCACCGGGCTCGTGGAGCGGGGCACCGTCGCGTGCCGGTTCGTGCCGCTGGTCGGGGCAGGAGGGTTCGAGGACGACGGCGAACCGCTCAGCTAACCTCGCCCGGCAGCCGATGAACGGACGATGAGCACCCAGGTCGAAGTGGCACGAACGCGCGTCAGCGGTGCCCTGCGGAGACGCGGGAACTGGGAGCAGCTCGCGAAGTTCTGCGTCGTCGGGGCATCCGGCTACGTCGTCAACCTCGCCGTGTACACGCTCCTGCTCCGCGGGTTCGACGTCCACTACGCCCCTGCCGCCGTCGGGTCGTTCCTCGTCGCGGTCACGAACAACTACGCATGGAACAGGCTGTGGACGTTCCGGGCGACCCGCGGCCACGTCGTGTTCCAGGGCCTTCGGTTCCTCGTCGTCTCCGTCTTCGCCCTGCTCGCGAATCTCCTGGTGCTGACGATCCTCGTCACCCTCGGGCTCGACGAGATCCTCGCCCAGGCGACGGCGATCGTCCTCGTCACCCCCGTCAACTTCATCGGCAACAAGCTGTGGTCGTTCCGCGTCGGGCGCCGCTAGCGGCACGGCACGGTGCGTCGGGCGCACGCATGGGCGGTCGCGCGCCGATCCACCGCCGTCGACGGCCCTGACCGGTCGCCGACGTGATGCCCAGGGTGCTGAGCGTCACACGCCTCGCCGCGGCCGTCGCCCTCGTGGTCGCGTTGTCGGGCGTGCTGCCCGCCGCGCACGCCGCGGCACCGGCGCGCCTGACCGAGCAGGAGGCGGTCTCGGCCCTCCTCGAGAACGGCCGTGTCCGTGACTGGCTCGAGCGATACCCGCCCGACCCGTCGACGAGCGCGGAGCTCGACGACACGACGCAGCGCTGGACCGTCCACGTCACCTCGGGACGCGCAGGCGAGATCGCCACGGGGGTGGTCGAGGACGAGACGGGCGACGTCCTCGAGGCGTGGACGGGACCGCAGGTCGCCTGGAAGATGGCCCGCGGTGGCGAGGGCGCGTTCGGCGGCCGGGTGCTCACGTCGATGCCCGTGTGGCTTGCGCTCTGTGCGGTCTTCCTGCTCGGGCTCGCGGACCTCCGGAGGCCGCTCTCGCTCCGGAACCTCGACCTGCTCGCGCTCGTGTCGTTCACCGGGTCGTGGTGGTTCTTCGAGCGCGGCGAGGTCTTTCGCAGCGCCCCGCTGGCGACGGCGTCGCTCGCCTACCTGCTCGCCCGCATGCTCTGGATCGGGCTCCGCGGCCGGGCTCTCGCGCCCGCGCGCCCGGTCGTCCCCTCGTGGCTCCTCGCGGCGACCGCCGTCTTCCTGTGCGGGTTCCGTCTCGGCCTCGATCTCGCCGACCCGCCCCCGGTGATCGACGTCGGCTACGCCGGTGTCGTGGGCGCCCACCGCATCCTCCACGGCGAGGCTCCGTACGGGAACATGCCCGTGCGCATCGGCAGGCCCCGCTGCGACGAGGACGCACCGGCAGATGCCCGCGAGCGCATCCAGACGAACGGGCGGTGCGAGTCGGCGATCGAGCACGGCGACACGTACGGCCCGTCGACGTACCTCGCGTACGTCCCGGCGGTCGCCGCGTTCGGCTGGTCGGGCCGCTGGGACCGGCTCCCGGCGGCGCGCTGGACGGCGGCCGCGCTCGACCTGCTCACGATCGTCGGCCTCGTCGTCGTCGGCCTCCTCCACGGTGGGCGCCGGCTCGCCGTCACCCTGGCCTTCGGCTGGATCGCGTTCCCGTTCACCGCGTACGTCCTGCTCTCCGCCGCGAACGACGCCCTCGTCCCCGCGCTCCTCGTCTGGGGGTTCGCCGCAGCGTCGTCGCCGTGGGGGCGGGGGACGCTCGCCGCGCTCGCCGGAGCGGCGAAGTTCGCACCGCTCCTCGTCGCGCCGCTGTGGATGACGTACCCCGCTCGGCGCCTTCGGGATGTCTGGCGCTTCGCTGTCGCCTTCGCCGTCGCCGCCCTCGCGAGCCTCGCCGTCCTCCTCCTCGAGCCGTCGCTCGTCGAGGCCGTCCGCACGTTCGTCGACCGCACGGTCGGCTTCCAGCTCGGGCGGCACTCGCCGTTCTCGATCTGGGACTGGGGCCAGTACCACGCCGCCGGCATCCCGGACCTGCGGATCCTGCAGCGCGTCGTGCAGGGCCTCGTGCTCGCGCTCGCGGCGGTCGTCGCGTTCGTCCCGCGACGCAAGGGCCCGCTCGAGCTCGCGGCCCTCACCGCCGGCGTGCTCGTCGCGCTCCAGCTCGCGCTCACCCACTGGTTCTATCTCTACCTGCCGTGGGTGCTCCCGTTCGTCCTCCTCGCCCTCTTCCTCGGACGGGACCGGAGCCTCAGGGCCTGACCGTCCGTCGCCCTACGGCCACGGAAGGCGAACGGCCTCGATCGCCGTCGCCCGACCCGTCTCCGGGTCGCAGGTGATCACGGCGCCCTCGAGGCGCACCCCACCCGACGCGGTTTCGAATCGCACCGGCATGCCGGTTCGCATCCGGCGGATCGCGAGGTCCGACACGACCCCGAGCACCGAGTCGTGCGGCCCGGTCATCCCGACGTCCGTGATCGCCGCCGTCCCGCCGGCGAGCACGCGCCCGTCGGAGGTCTGGACGTGGGTGTGCGTGCCCACGACGGCGGTGACGCGACCGTCGAGCCAGGTGGAGAGGGCGATCTTCTCGCTCGTCGCCTCGGCATGGACGTCGACGACGACCACCGGGGTCGAGCGGCGAGCCTCCTCGACGAGGCCGTCGATCACTTCCCACATGCTGCCCGCGGGCTCCAGCCACAGCGAGCCGAGCACGTTGACCACCGCCACGGGCGTGCCGTCGGCCGACTCGACGATCGCGAGGCCGCGGCCGGGGGTGGTGGCGGAGAGGTTGGCGGGGCGCACGACCTGCGTCGACGACGCCAGGTAGTCGGCGATCCCGTCGCGACGCCACGTGTGGTTGCCGAGCGTGATCGCGTCGACGCCGCTCCGGAGGAGGTGATCGGCGAGTCGCGGGGTGATGCCGATGCCGTCGGCCACGTTCTCGCCGTTGGCGATGCAGACGTCGATCCCGAGCTCGGCTCGGAGGCCGGGGAGCAGGCCTTCGAGCGCGTCTCGCCCGGGCCGGCCGACGATGTCGCCGACGAAGAGGATCTTCATCGCTTCACGCCTACGGGAGCGACCCTGCTGCGGGGAAGACGGAGAGGGAGACGTTGTTGCCGTCGTCCCGTGCGTACGCTGCGAGTGCTTGGCGCTCGACGGCTGCGACGTCGGCCACGGACCCGATCTTCGAGCGCGCTGCGACGACGGGGGAGCCGACCGACAGCGCCGGATCGGGACGGAGGTTCCTGAGCGACACGACGACGGCGGGGGCCTGTGTGGGGCGGATGTCGATCCGTGCGCCGACGACGGCGCCGTTCAGCACGTCGTCGGCGACGTCGACGACGGTGCCGTCGACCGGGGCGAAGACGTCGGTTCCGGTCGCGGCGCCGACGTCGAGCACCGTGTTCCCAGGGCCGGTGGCGCCGCTCAGCTGGTACCAGACGGGGTCGGCGGCAGGCTCGCCGGCGATCAGGTGCCAGAGGCGGAGGAGGAGCCCTTCGTTCCCCTGACGGCCGACGGGATCGAGCTCGAGCGCGCCGTCGCCGCCGCCGTGGTACCCGATCGCCGTCACGGCGCTCTCGGCCACCGGCAGCTGGAGCCGGAGGTTGCCGACCGTCGCGAGCACCTCCGGCGTGGGGCGCTCGGTCCCGATCGGGGTCGTCGGCGCGATCGCGGGGACGGCGGAGCGCGACGGCGACCCCGAGTCGAACGCGGTGAGGGCGAGCACGACGGCGGCGAGCACGCCGACGACGGCGAGCACCGCAACGGCACGCGCCCGCTGCTGGGCACGCCGTCGTCGCGCACGGTACCGTGCCGCTTGCCGGGAGCGCGACGTCGGCATCGACTGGACGGTAGCTGAGCGCCCACCCTCCCTCAACAGGGAACGCACCGGGAGACGGCGACCGCCGGAGCTACCATCGGGCGCATGGGCAGCTCGGGCCCGACGATCCAGATCCCGCGGTGGATCCAGCTGGTGGGCCTGCCGGTGGTCGCGGTCGTCGTGTTCATGCTCGTGCGGCCTCTCGGGCACGTGATCTTCCTCTTCCTCACGGCCGCGGTGATCGCCTTCACCCTGAACCCGCTCGTGAGGGACGTCAGCCGGCTGCGGATCCCGCGCGGCCTCGCGGTCGGGATCGTCTACACGCTCTTCGTGATCGCGATCGCGGCGGTGCTCGTCGGGCTGGGCACGGTCGCGGTCGATCAGGCGAGGACGGCGGGGGAGCGGATCGACGCGTACGTGACCGAGGAGGGGACGGTCGGCGGGAAGACGGGCCTCGAGGTGGACGTCGATCGGCTCCAGGGCTGGCTCGACGACCACGGGCTGCAGGACGTCCGCATCCAGGACCAGGTCGACGAGTGGGTCGCCTCGCTCGGCACTGGCGACATCTCCGGATACGTCCAGGACGCGATCTCGTTCGCCCAGTCGGCCGCGCTCTCCGTGATCCTGTTCCTCTTCGCCCTGATCCTGATCGTCGTGATCTCGATCTACATGCTGCTCGACATGCGGCGGCTCGAGGGGACGATCGACCACCGCTTCCCGCCCCACGGCGGTGTCTCGCTGACCCAGCGGATCGAGCGGGCGATGTGGGGGTACGTCAAGGGGCAGGCGATCCTCTCGACGGTGATCGGCACGAGTGCCGGCGTCGGGATGTGGATCCTCGGCAAGACGGGCCTCGTCGACGGCGCCGACCGCTACGCGCTGCTCTTCGGTCTCTGGACGGCGTTCATCGAGGTGATCCCCTACATCGGCCCGTGGCTGTCGGCCGTGCCGCCCGTGGTGTACGCCCTCGTCGTCGACCCGATCAGCGTGATCTGGGTCGTCCTGCTGTTCCTGTTCATCTACCAGGTCGAGGGGCACGTCGTCGTCCCGAACGTGATGGCGAGCGCGCTGCGGCTGCACCCGCTGCTCGTCATCTTCGGCCTTCTCGCCGGAGGACAGCTGTACGGGATCGCAGGGGTGCTCGTGTCGCTGCCGACGATGGCCGGGCTGCGGGCGATCTGGGAGTTCTTCTCCGAGCGCGTCGAGCTCGAGCCGTGGGGCGAGGGCGGCGGCCCGATCCCGGTCGGCGTCGACATCGAGACGCCGCCTCCCGAAGGGCCGGAGGAGCAGCAGGAGCCTCCCCGCGTGATCAGCGGCTCCGGCTGAGTCCGTCCGCCGCCGCCCGTCGACCGCCGCGTGGTGCGAGGCGCCCATATGCTTCCGGCATGAGCTTCCCGGCCACGCGGCTGCGCCGGCTGCGGCGCACCGATGCGCTGCGCGCGCTCGTGCGCGAGACCTCGTTGTCGCCCGACGACGTCGTGATGCCCCTGTTCGCCTGCCCCGGCGAGGGGGTCGTGCGACCGGTCGCCGGGCTCCCGGGGATCGCGCAGCGGTCGATCGACGAGGTCGCCCGCGAAGGGGCCGAGCTGCAGCGGCTCGGCGTGCGGGCGGTGCTGCTGTTCGGGATCCCCGAGGAGAAGGACGAGCAGGGATCGGGCGCGTGGGACGCCGACGGGATCGTGCAGCGCGCCCTGCGCGCGCTCCGCGCCGAGGCCCCCGGCCTGACGCTCCTCACCGACGTGTGCCTGTGCGAGTACACCTCGCACGGCCACTGCGGCGTGCTACGGGACGGCGAGGTCGCGAACGACGAGACGGTCGAGCTGCTGGCCCGCACCGCTCTCTCCCATGTCGACGCGGGCGCCGATGCCGTCGCGCCGAGCGACATGATGGACGGGCGTGTGAGCGGGATCCGCGAGGTCCTCCCCGACACCCCGATCGTCTCCTACGCGGCCAAGTACGCGTCGGCGTTCTACGGGCCCTTCCGCGAGGTGGCGGAGTCGACCCCGGCGTTCGGCGACCGACGCGGCTACCAGATGGACCCCGCGAACGTCCGCGAGGCGCTGCGGGAGTGCGCACTCGATCTCGAGGAGGGCGCCGACGTGCTCATGGTCAAGCCCGCGCTGCCGTACCTCGACGTCCTCCGGGCCGTGCGCGAGCGCTTCGACTGCCCGGTGTGGGCGTACAGCGTGTCGGGCGAGTACGCGATGGTGAAGGCCGCGGCCGCGGCGGGCCACCTCGACGAGCGTCGGGCCGCGCTCGAGGCGCTCACCGCCGTCAAGCGGGCGGGCGCCGGGACGATCGTCACGTACTGGGCGAAGGAGCTCGCGGCGTGGCTGTGAAGCGGGGCGAACCGGCACGGTCGTCCACCGCCTCGGGCACGCCGCCGTCCGAGCGGTGGCGTCGGGCGACCTCGCTCGTCCCGGGAGGCGTCAACTCGCCGGTGCGGGCGATGCGCGCCGTCGGGCTGGACGAGCCGCTCTTCGTCCGCCGCGGCGATGGGGCGTTCGTCGAGGACGTCGACGGCACCCGCTACATCGACTGGGTGCAGTCGTGGGGGCCGCTCGTCTTCGGGCACGCGGACGCCGAGACGCTCGGCGCGATCGAGCGGGCGCTGCGACACGGGACGACGTTCGGTGCGCCGACCGAGGCCGAGGTCGAGTTGGCGGCGGAGATCGTCGACGCCGTCCCGTCCGTCGAGATGGTGCGTCTCGTCTCCTCGGGCACCGAGGCGGCGATGAGCGCGCTGCGGCTCGCGCGCGCGGCGACGCGTCGCGACCGCGTGATCAAGTTCGCCGGCTGCTACCACGGGCACGTCGACTCGATGCTCGTGAGCGCGGGCTCCGGGCTGGCGACGCTCGGGATCCCGTCGAGCCCGGGCGTGCCGACCGCGGTCGCGGCCGGCACCGTCGTGTGCGCGTTCAACGACGTCGACGGCACCGCCCTCGCGGTCGCCGACCACGCCGAGAGCCTCGCCGCCATCGTCGTCGAGCCGGTCGCCGGGAACATGGGCGTCGTGCCTCCCGCTCCCGGCTTCCTCGAGGCCTTGCGCGAGCTGTGCGATGCGACCGGCGCGCTGCTCGTGTTCGACGAGGTGATCACCGGCTTCCGCGTCGGTCGCGGCGGTGCCCAGGGTCGATACGGCGTGCTGCCCGACCTGACGATCCTGGGCAAGATCGTGGGCGGCGGGCTCCCCCTCGCAGCCTTCGGCGGCAGCGCCGAGCTGATGGAGCGGCTCGCGCCCGTCGGGGACGTCTACCAGGCGGGCACGCTCTCGGGGAACCCCCTCGCGACGGCCGCCGGGCTCTCCGTGCTGCGGCGCCTCCGCGACCCGCGGGTGTACGAGCGCCTCGAGCGCTCCGGGGCGCGGCTCGAGGCCGGTCTCGCGGAGTTCGGACGTGTCCAGCGCGTCGGCGCGATGGCCACCCTCTTCGCGCGCGAGGGTGCGGTCACGTGCTTCGAGGACGCAGCGGCGTCCGACACGGAGCTGTACGGAGCCCTCTTCCGGCATCTCCTCGCGAACGGCGTGTACGTCGCGCCCTCGCAGTTCGAGTGCCTGTTCGTGTCCACCGCGCACGGCGACGACGAGGTCGACGCGACCGTCGACGCCGTGCGCGACTTCTTCGAGGCCGCATGACGAGCCTCGCGCGCGACTCCCTGTTCGACACGATCGCCGGCGCGGCGACGGCCGAGAGCCCGGTGTGGGGCGACGCGCTGCTGCCCGTCGAGCGTCGCGCGGTCGAGCCCGTGTTCTCGACCCTCGTCCCGGATCACGTGCTCGCGCTCGGCGTGGAGACGATCTACGAGGGCTACCTCGTGCACTACGGTCGACCGAGGCTGTTCTCCCTGTCGGATCAGGACACGTCGCTCCTGCTCGGGGACTACCTCTACGCGCACGGGCTCGTGCACGTCGGCGCGACCGGGCTCGTCGAGGCCGTCGTCGACCTCGCCGAGCTCCTCTCGCTCTGCGCCCAGTGCCGGGCGGAGGGCGTCGACGGGGACGGCGCCGCGTGGGCGGCGACGGCCGCACGGCTCGGCGCGGGAGGGCTCGACGAGGCACGGGCCGCGCTCCGCGACGACCGCGATCCCGGGCCCTTGCTCGGGATCGCCCGGGCGACGAGCGGGGCCGACGCCGTGGGACGGGCCCTCGCCTTCCACGCGCGGCTCACGGGCTGACGGCACGCAGGGATGACGTGCCGCCGCACGGTGCGCTAGAGTCGCGTGCGTGATCGGGTCGCTCGGCTGGGTGCTCGCGAACGCCGCGGAGGAGGGGCGGAACGTCATCCTCTCGATGCTCGTCGTCGGCCTGATCTTCCTCGCCGTGATCGCGATCGGCGATCTCGCGCACCTGAGCGCCGCCCGGCGCAAGGCGCAACGGTCGAAGCGACCGCTCTAGGGCCGCCCGGCGCCTAGACTGACGCGCGCATGGCGTCGCCGGCGGCCGACCTCCGCGCATGGATCGCGCTCCTCGAGCGGGAGGGCGAGCTTCGACGCGTCACGGCCGAGGTCGACCCGGACCTCGAGATCACGGAGATCGTCGATCGAACCGTGAAGGCGAAGGGCCCGGCGCTGCTGTTCGAGAACGTGAAGGGGTCGCGTCTGCCGCTGCTCATCAACCAGTTCGGGACGGAGCGCCGGATGTGCCTCGCCTTCGGTGTCGACACGCTCGACGACGTGGCGTCGAAGCTCGAGAGCGTGCTCGAGCTCCAGCCGCCGCAGGGGCTCGTCGACAAGGTCCGCAAGCTCGGGCAGCTGAAGTCGATCGCCGACTCGATGCCGAAGACCGTGTCGAAGGCGCCCTGCCAGGAGGTCGTCCTCACCGGCGACGACGTCGACCTCGGGGTGCTCCCCGTGCAGCGCTGCTGGCCGCTCGACCCCGCACCGTTCATCACGCTGCCCGCGGTGATCACCCGGGACCGGGAGACCGGCGTGCGGAACGTCGGCATGTACCGGATGCAGGTGATCGACCGGCGCTCGACGTTCATGCACTGGCAGGTTCACAAGGACGGACGGGCCGACCTGCTCGCCGCCCCGGACGGCCGCATCCCCGTCGCCGTCGCGATCGGGCTCGACCCGGTGACGGCCTACTCGGCGAGCGCGCCGCTGCCGAAGCACGTCGGCGAGCTCATGCTCGCGGGCTTCCTCAAGGGGTCACCGGTGCAGCTGGTGCAGTGCAGGACGGTCGACCTCCAGGTGCCGGCGAACGCCGAGATCGTCCTCGAGGGATGGGTGGACGTCGCCGACCAGGGCATCGAGGGGCCGTTCGGCGACCACACGGGCTTCTACACGCCGCCCGAGGAGTTCCCGATCTTCCGCCTCACCGCGATCACCATGCGCCGGGATGCGATCTACCCGTCGATCGTCGTCGGCAAGCCCCCCGCCGAGGACGAATGGCTCGCCAAGGCCACGGAGCGGATCTTCCTGCCCGCGATCCGGATGAGCGTCCCCGAGATCGTCGACTACGACCTGCCCACCGCGGGGACCTTCCACAACTGCGTGATCGTGTCGATCCGCAAGCGCTTCCCGGGGCACGCCCGGAAGGTGATGCACGCGGTGTGGGGGCTCGGGCTGCTCTCGCTGTCGAAGGCGGTCGTCGTCGTCGACGAGCACGTCGACGTCCACGACTACGAGCAGGTCTTCTTCCACGTCTGCGCGAACGTCGACCCGAAGCGCGACCTCGAGCTCGCCGAGGGGCCGATCGACCAGCTCGACCACGCCAGCCTCCTCCCCTCGTACGGCGGCAAGGTCGGGATCGACGCGACCGCGAAGGGCCCCGCCGAGGGAACGCGCGCGTGGCCGGACGAGATCGAGATGAGCGCCGAGGTGAAGGCGCTCGTCGACAGGCGCTGGGCCGAGTACGGCATCTAGAGGCGTCCCCCGGCCGGTGTGCACGAGGCCGCGGGGGCGGCCTGCGCCGTGCGGTGACGGGCGGTTCCTCGTGCGCGATCCGATGCGGGTGTGCAGAATCACCGTCCAGGCGACGCAAGCCGCAACCCTTACGCCGTTGACACCGGGGACGGGCGACCGATTGAATCTCGCGCGGGAGCCGAGCACGTGAACGAGAGCCACGACGACAAGCCACACACCCCCGGCCCGAGCCTCTGGCCGATCGGGTTCGCCGTCGGCGTGGCCTGCCTCCTCGTCGGACTCGTGATCAGCGTCCCGGCGCTGATCGTCGGGGCGGTCATCACCGTCGTCTTCGGATGGCTCTGGGTGCGCGAGCTCACGCACCGGCACGGGCCGCCGAGCGAGGCGACGGTCGGCGCCGAGGCGCCCATCGAGGAGGAGCGCTACGGAGCCGTCGCCGAGGCCGCCCACGACACCTTCGATCGCTCGACCTTCCTCACCGCCTCCACGATCGGGGTCGGAGGGCTGATCGGTGCCGCCGTGACGATCCCGTCGCTCGGCTTCATGGTGCTCCCCTCCTTCGTCGGCGAGGGCGTGGAGACGTACGACGTCGACCTCGGGCCGATCTCGAACTTCCCCGAGGGCGAGTACGTCGTCGCCACCTACACCGAGAGCGCCGACATCGGAGAGGTGTCGCGCCGCACCGCCTTCGTCCGCAACAACGGCCTCACGGCGGACGGCGTGCCGAGCTTCTCGATCGTCTTCAGCCGCTGCGTGCACCTCGGGTGCCCGGTGCAGCCCAACGGGCCGCTCGACGGCGATCCGATCGAGTACGTCGCCGACGGGAAGCCGCCGGTGACGCTCCAACCGGTGCTCGCCGCGAGCTTCGGCTGCCCGTGCCACGGCGGCCTCTACGACGGTGAGGGCAACCGCACCGCCGGGCCGCCCGTGCGCGCGCTCGACCGGTACGAGTTCTCGATCGTCGACGGCAACCTCGTCCTCGGCCGGCTCTTCAGCGTCGGCGAGGTGCAGGGCAACGGCGCCAACGCCGTGATCTCGAAGTACTACCGCGCGTACCCGGGCGTCCACGTCGACGGCATCGAGCGGTTCCTCTACCCGATTCCGACGCCGGGGTCGAAGAGCTGATGCCGAAGTCCGCGCGCAGGAAGCAGGTCGAGGCGGTCGCCCTCTACCCGCTCGACTGGATCGAGGAGCGCTCGGGGCTCGTCGGCTACACGAAGTGGTTCCTGTTCCGGAAGGTCCCGCGCGACATCAACTGGATGCAGACGCTCGGGTCGGCGACGATGACGGCCTTCATCGTGCAGGCGGTGACGGGCGTGATCCTGGCGATGTACTACAAGCCGGATCCCGACCACGCGTACGAGTCGGTGCGGCACATCACCGAGGAGATCACGCTCGGCTGGCTCGTGCGCGGCATGCACAAGTGGGGCGCGAGCGTCTTCATCATCCTCATGTTCCTGCACATGGGGCGCGTCTTCCTCTTCGGCGCCTACAAGTACCCGCGCGAGCTGAACTGGATCCTCGGCGTGCTCCTGCTCGTCACCGGGATGGCCGAAGGCTTCACCGGCTACCTGCTGCCGTGGGACCAGACGGCGTACTGGGCGACCGTCGTCGGCATCAACATCAACGCCACGGGCCCGTTCGTCGGGCCGTTCCTCGCGCAGTTCCTCCAGGGTGGGCTCGCGATCGGCCCGGACACCCTCTCGAAGTTCTACTCGCTGCACATGCTCGTCCTGCCGGGGGCGATCATGGGCCTGATCGGCCTGCACATCTACCTCGTCACGCGCATCGGTGTCACGTCGCCCCCGTGGTCGAGCATCGCCGCCGGCCGCCCGCGCCCCGACGAGGACGGCCGGGGTCGCCCGGGCCTGATCCGCGACCCGGCCGAGATCGAGGCCGCCGGCACGGAGACCGGCCCGGAGGAGGCGTCGTAGATGGCCTCCAAGCTGCAGACGCGCAGGCGCGAGGAGCACCAGCGCTACAAGGACGACGTCAAGCGGGAGGGGAAGAGCTTCTTCCCGTACGCCATCTACCACGACACCGTGATGTCGCTCGTCACGGTCGCCGTGATCATCGGCCTCTCCTTCGTGTGGTACTTCACCGCCGACGACACGCCCGAGGGCGAGGGCCTCGAAGCCGGCGTCCTCGGGCCCTGGTACGCGGAGAAGGCCGACCCCGGCACGATCTCGTTCGTCCCGCGCCCCGACTGGTTCTTCTACTTCCTCTTCTACCTGCTGCGGATCTTCAAGTGGCCGGAGACGGTCGTGCTCGGGACCGTCGGCATCCCCACGATCTGCCTGATCCTGCTGATCGCGCTCCCGTTCTACGACCGCAGCCCGGAGCGCCGCCCCCTCCGGCGCCCCGTCGCGATGGTCGCCGCCGTGTTGACGATCATCTCGATGGCGGTGCTCACGTGGAAGGGCGCGACCGCGCAGGAGGCCCTCGGCACCGAGATCATCGCCTCGGGGGAGGTCGACGCGTGGGCAGAGGAGCAGGGGTTCGCCGACAACCCGGTCGCCGTCGAGGGCGCGGAGCTCTTCGCCGAGTCCGGCTGCCTCAACTGTCACGTCTACCTCGGCGTCGGCAACGCCAACCTCGGCGCGCCCGACCTGTCCGAGGTGGGTGCGACCGGCCGCGGCGTCGACTACTTCAAGGACTACGTGTCGAACCCCGCGCAGTTCGGCAACAACGTGATGATCTCGTACTCCTACCTGGGCGACGAGAACCTCACCAGGCTCGCCACCTTCCTCGACGCCTCCCGCGGCGGGCAGCAGTCCGAGGACGGCGGGTAGCGGCGATCGGGCGCGGCGGCGGACGGCTCGCCGCGCAGTGTCCACGCGGTGGCGGGCCGCCTCGTCCTCGTCCCCGCGTCCCTCCCCGGGTACCCTCTGCCCACGATGCGTGTCTTCCTCGGAGTCACCGGCGCCTCCGGCGCACCCTACGCGCAGGGCATCCTGCGGGCCCTCGTCGACGCCGGCGCCGAGGTCGGGCTGTGCGCATCGGCCGCGGGCGTCGAGGTGCTCGCGACGGAGCTCTACGGCGATGCGACGCTGCCGCGGGACGAGGTGCTCGGTCGCTTCGTCGCAGGCGCCGGCGACGGCGTGCAGGTGTACGGGACGAGCGAGTGGTCGAGCCCTTACGCCAGCGGCTCGGCGAAGGTCGACGCATACGTGATCTGCCCGTGCTCGATGTCGACGGTGGGGACGCTCGCGGCCGGCGCGATGGCGAACCTCATCCATCGCGCCGCCTCGGTCGCCCTCAAGGAGCGCCGCAAGCTCGTCCTCGTCCCGCGCGAGACGCCGCTCTCGTCGATCCACCTGCGCGGGCTGGCGACGCTCCACGAGGCGGGGGCCGTGATCCTCTTCGGGGCGCCCGGCTTCTACCACGCCCCGAAGACGATCGACGACCTCGTGGACTTCGTCGTCGCGCGCTGCCTCGACCAGCTCGGGATCGACAACAGCCTCGTGGAGAGGTGGGGCGCTGAGCGTTGAGACGGGCCTGCTGACGCCCGACGGCGTCAGGCGGATGTTCGACCGCATCGCGCCCGTCTACGACGCGATGAACCGCCTGATGACCGCGGGGCTCGACCAGCGGTGGCGGCGCGACACCGTCGCCGCCGTCGTCGTGCCGGGCGACCGGGTCCTCGACGCGTGCTGCGGCACCGGTGACCTGGCGCTCGCCGCCGAGCGCGAGGGCGGCGACGTCGTCGGGCTCGACTTCTCGCCGCGCATGCTCGAGCGCGCGCGCCGGAAGTCGAGCACCGTCGAGTGGGTCGAGGGCGACCTGCTCGCGCTCCCGTTCCCCGACGGGCGGTTCGACGCCGCCACCGTCGGCTTCGGCGTCCGGAACGTCCCCGAGCTCCCCGCCGCGCTGGCCGAGCTCCGACGAGTCCTGCGACCGGGCGGCCGCCTCGGGATCCTCGAGATCACCCGGCCGACCGGCGCGCTGCGGCCGTTCTTCTCGCTCTGGTTCGACCGCGTCGTGCCGCTCCTCGGGCGGCTGCTCCCCGGCGGCGACGCGTACACGTACCTGCCGGCGAGCGTTCGTCGCTTCCCGGACGCTCCGGCGCTCGCGCACCTGCTCGAGCAGGCGGGCTTCTCCGACGTCGACGTCCGCCTGTACGGTGGGACGATCGTCGCCCTGCACACGGCAACCGCGACCGCGGTCCGGAGCGCCGACGCGTGACACCGCTCGACGCCATCCGCGCGACGCCCGGCCTCGACGACTACCTCGCAGAGGTCGAGAGCCGGCTCCACGCCGAGGTCGCCAGCCACCCCGGCCGCGTCGCGGCGGTCGGCGCACACGCGCTCGCCGCCGGGGGGAAGCGCCTCCGACCCGTGCTCACCTTCCTCTCCGCGCCGCCGGGCGCGGCCGCCCCGGTCGTCGAGGGCGTGGCGGTGGAGCTCGTCCACATGGCGTCGCTCGTGCACGACGATCTCGTCGACGGCGCCCGGGTGCGGCGCGGCCGCGCCTCCGCGTGGACCGAGCACGGCGAGGACGCCGCGCGCGCCGGCGGCGACTACCTGTTCGCGCGGGCGTTCGCCGGGCTCGCCGAGACCGGCGACGTCGATGCCGTCCGCGTGCTCGCGGACGCGTCGCTCTGCCTGGCCCGGGGCGAGGCGCTGCAGCGGCGACAGCGGCACGACCCCGAGACGACGATCGACGCGTACCTCGAGCGCTGCTCCCTGAAGAC
>NZ_DBNHWK010000031.1:0-51313 GCF_057140465.1 Gaiella sp. | reverse complement strand
GGGAGCGTCCAGCCGAGGAAGACGTTGTTCTCGGGGAGGTACGGGAAGAGCTTCACGGTGACCTCGGTTATGAAGCAGAGGGCGCCTTCGCTGCCGATCACGACGTGGCGGATGTCCGGGCCGGCCGCGCGGCGCGGGACGTTCTTGATCCTCGTCACCTCTCCCCCCGGGAACACGGCCTCGAGCCCGACCACCATCTCCTCGATCCCGCCGTACAGGGTCGAGAACTGGCCGATGCTGCGCGTGGCGACGAGACCACCGATGTGCGCGACGGGCTTCGACTGCGGGGAGTGGCCGGTGGTGAGTCCGTGCTCACGCGCGCGCTCCTCGAGCACGCGCAGCGGCACGCCGCACTGGCACGTGGCCTGCATGTCGTACGGGTCGATGCGGATGATGCGATCCATCCGCGAGCCGTCGACGACGATCGAGTCCGGGACGACCGTCTCGAGACCCCCCTCGGTGGCGGTGCCGCCCGTGCGGGGGACGACGTTGACGCCGTGGCGCTCGGCGAACGCCAGCACCGCGGCGACCTCCTCGGTGCTCCCGACCATGGCGACCGCGGCCGGCGGCGGCATCGTGTAGGTGCCGAAGATGCTCTCGAGCTTGCGGAAGTTGTCGATGCTCCGCTCCGCGAGCACGCGCGGGTCGGTGACGACGTGCTCGGGGCCGAGGATCCGCTCCAGGCCCTCGACGATCGCTTCTCTGCTCGGTGGCATCGTGTCGCCCTCCCGCGCGTGGTGCCGTCAGTGGAAGATCGCGTAGGAGCGCTCGAAGAGCGCGTCCGTAGCATCCCGGATCCGGCCGTACACCGTCTCGTCCATCCGCCGGTAGAGGGCGCCCGTCTCGGGATCGGGGTCGAACGACTCGCGGTCGTGGGTCATGGCCGCCGCTGCGGCCTCGATGTCGGGATACAGGCCTGCAGCGGCGGCGGCGCAGATCGCGGCGCCGAGGCTCGCACCGCCGCCCGCGACGCTCCGCGACGCCCGGATCCCGAAGCAGTCCGCGACGATGCGCATCGTCAACGCGCTCGCCGCGCCACCACCCGCGACGACGACCTCGTCGAGCGCGATCCCGAGCTCGTCGCACATCGCGTCCACGTTCTCCTTCATGGTCAGCGCGATCCCCTCGAGGATCGACCGATAGACGTGCGCCCGCGTGTGCCGCGCGTCGAAGCCGAGCATCACCCCCTTGCGGTACGGCCGGTCCGTGGGGGCGAGCCAGTCGAGCACCGTCATCAGCCCGTCGCTCCCTGCGGGCACGGTCTCCGCCTCGCGCTCGAGGTACTGCTCGCGTGAGAGCCCGAGCGACGTCGCGCGCTCCTCCAGCTCGTCGCCGAGGAGGTCGAGGAACCAGCTCAGCGTCCACATGCCCCGACGGACGCCGTGGCTCTCGTAGAGGTAGCGGCCGGGGATCGACGCGAAGTTCGTCCAGAAGGCCGTCGGTGCCCGGTGGTTCTCGCGGCCGTGCACCATCGCGGCGATGTACGTCCCGAGCGACAGGAGCGCCGTTCCCTCCCCGAGCGATCCTGCTCCGAGCGCCTCGACCGCCTTGTCGTTCGCGGTCGCGACGACCGGTGCTCCCGCCGGGAGCCCGGTCGCCGCCGCGGCGTCCGCGGTGACGGCGCCGATCACGTCGCCCGGGAGCTGCAGCTCGAACAACGCCTCGCGCCGCAGGCCGAACCGTCCGTAGAGCGCCTGGTCGTCGCTCCACTGCCAGGTGTCGGTGTCGATCGGCCACTGCAGGAGGATGGAGTTGGCGGCGGTGTCACGACGCTCGCCCGTCAGTCGGTGGCCGAGGTACCCGGACGAGGTCGTCGCGTACGCGACCGTCGGGTCGTCGGGGACGTACGGCCGGTAGGCGCGGTCGTCCATCCAGCTGATCACCGGCTCTGCAAGCGAGCCGTCGGCGTGCAGGAAGGCCTTGCAGCACCGGATCGTGCAGAGCCCGATCGCCGCGATCTCCCCGGGGTCGCCCGCGAAGGCCCGCATCGCCTCGCGGCTCGCGGCGGCGATCGACACCCAGAGGTCGTCGTCGGGGTGCACCGCGACACCGTGGCGAGGCCTGCTCATCGGCCGCAACGCCTGCGTCCCCTCGGCGACGACCGACCCGGCGGCGTCGACGACGACGACCTTGGAGCTCTGCGTGCCCACGTCGATGCCGACGAGGTACGGGCCCGCCCGCACCCCTCGGCTGACCCCGCTAGCGGACGAGGTAGCCACCGTCGACCGAGAGGACGTGCCCGTTCACGTAGTCCGAGGCGGGGCTCGCGAGGAACACGACGGCGCCCATCAGGTCGGCCGGCTCTCCCCACCGGTCGGCGGGGATGTGCTCGAGGACGCGGCGGCTCGCCTCCGGGTCGCTCCGCGTCGCCTCGGTGATCGCGGTCGCGTAGTAGCCGGGCGCGATCCCGTTGACCTGGATGTTGTGCCGCGCGAGCTCGTCGCAGTAGGCCTTCGTGAGCCCGGCGATGCCGTGCTTCGTCGCCGCGTACGCCGGGGACAGCTGTCCGCCGAGGAACGTGAAGACCGAGCAGACGTTGACGATCTTCCCGCTGCGCTGCGGCACCATCCGCTTCGCCGCCTCGTGGCTCATCTCGAACGCCGCGGTGAGGTTGACGGCGACCGCCGCGTCCCACATGGAGCGGTCGAACGCGAGGACGTCGGCCAGCGGGCAGACGCCGGCGCTGTTGACGAGCACGTCGACCGACCCGAACCGCTCCACGCACGCGTCGACGACGAGCTTCGGGACGCCGGGCGCGGTGAGGTCGCACTCCACGAAGGCGTAGCCGACCCCTTCGGCCTCGATCAGCCGCCCAGTCGCACCGTCGTCGTCGGCGATGCTCGGCACGAGGACGTTGGCGCCCGCCTTCGCGAGGGCGAGGGCGAACGCCTGGCCGAGGCCGGTGTTCCCGCCGGTGACGATCGCGTTCTTCCCGGTGAGCGAGAAGAGGTCGGTCGTGAAGTCCGTGATGTCCATGGTGCCGCGAGTGATCGCAGGTCGTGGTGGCCCGGAGCCTACTCGCCGCTGTAGAAGGGGTTCCGCAGAGCGTCGCGGTCGGCGACGAGCCGCGCCGCGGCCTCTGCGTCACGACCCTCGACGCACATGCCGATCGCCTTGCGCACCGCCGTGCGCGCGGCCACGCGCACCGCCGTCTCGTCGTCCGCCCGTGCGTCGAGCCAGATCGCGACGAGGACGATCAGGTCACCCGACGCCTCGATCAGGCCGTCGGCGACGGCATCGAGCACTGCCTGGCCGATGCCGAGCTGACCCGGCCCCCACGTCATCGTCTCGAGGTGCTCGGTGGTCGCCGTCGTCTTGTTCATCATCAGGGTCGGCGGCCAGATCGGCTCGTAGTCGGGCTGCGTCTCGCCGACGCAGCAGAGCACCGGCGAGTGACCGGGTGACGGGTGGGCGAACATCGAGATCGCCGCCGCCGCCGTCGGGCTGCCGCGCCGCGCGAGCACGACGTTGACGTGGCAGCCGTTCGGCGAGAGGCCGCCCCACCCCTCGCCGATTCTCCCGTCCAGCTCCTCCAGGTTCATGGCGTCCCTCCGTTCGTCGTGTCGAGCGACGGGTCGAGCACGACCCGCAGCGCCTCGCCTGCGTTCATCAGCGCGAACGCTCGCTCGGCCTCGGCGAGCGGCAGCCGGTGCGAGACGAGGCGGTCGAGCGGCAGGCGGCCGGACAGGTACACGTCGGCGATGCGCGGGAAGTCCCGCTCGGGCCGCGCCGAGCCGTAGATCGAGCCCAGCACCCGCCGCTCCAGGCGCGGGATCGACAGCGCCGGCAGCGGGACGACCGTCTCCGCCCGCGGGATCCCGATCAGCACCGCCGCTCCCCGACCCCGGGTCGCGAGCACCGCGGTCAGCATCGCCTCGCCGCGCCCGGTCGCCTCGATCGCGTAGTCGACACCGCCCCCCGACGCCTCGCGGATCGCCTCCGCCGTGTCCTCGGGGCTGCCGGCCCACGCGACGCCGGAGGCGGCGCCGAGGCTCCTGGCGGTCTCGAGCTTGGACGGCGTCGCGTCGACCGCGATCACGGGCTCGGCACCGACCGCCACCGCCGCCATCAGGGCGGAGAGCCCCACGCCGCCGCAGCCGATCACCGCCACCCGGTCGCCGGGGCGCACGCGGGCCGTGTTCCACACGGCGCCGACCCCCGTCGTCACCGCGCAGCCGATCAGGCTGGCGACGTCGAACGGGACGGCCTCGGGGAGCCGCACGCACGAGCGCTCCGGGACGACACAGGCCTCGGCGAAGGTCGACAGGAAGCAGTAGTGGTACACGGTCTCGCCGTCTCGCGAGAGGCGCGACGTCTCGTCCATCAGCCCACCGGCGCCCATCACCGGCCAGATCGTCGAGCAGAGCTGCGGCAGGTCGCGGAGGCATTCCGCGCACGCTCCGCAGGACGGCGTCCACGACAGCGTCACGTGATCGCCGACCGCGACCCGGGTCACGTCGGCGCCGACCGCCTCGACCACGCCCGCCCCCTCGTGACCGAGCACGACGGGGAACGGTGTGCCCGTCGTCCCGTCGACGGCGTTGTAGTCGGAGCGACAGACGCCGCTCGCCCCGAGGCGGACGAGCACCTCCTCCGCCCCGGGCGCGGCGAGCTCGAGATCACCGACCACGAGCGGGCACTCGACCCCCTCGAGCAGGGCCGCGCGAACCTTCACCCGACCGTCTCCGACGCGTTCGCCTGCAGGCGCCGGAGCTCCTCGAGCGGGATGTGGCAGCGCATTGCGTGGTTCGGCTCGACGTCGACGAGCGGCGGCTCGGTCGTCTCGCACACCTCCCCGACCTTGCGCGGGCACCGCGTGTGGAAGACACAGCCCGGTGGTGGCTCGGCGGCGCTCGGCACCTCGCCTTCGAGCTTGATCCGATGCCGCCCGCCGCCGTCGATCGTCGGCACGGCGGAGAGCAGCGCCTCGGTGTAGGGATGGTGCGGCCCGTCGAAGACGACGTCGGCGGGGCCGAGCTCCATCAACCGGCCGAGGTAGAGCACCGCGATTCGGTCCGAGATGTAGCGCACGACACCGAGGTCGTGCGAGATGAAGAGGTACGCGACCCGCTGCTCGGCCTGGAGCTCGACGAGGAGGTTCAGGATCGCCGCCTGCACGGAGACGTCGAGCGCCGACGTCGGCTCGTCGCAGACGACGAGCTGCGGATCGCCCGTGAAGGCGCGTGCGATCGCCACCCGCTGCTTGAGGCCGCCCGAGAGCTGGACGGGCTTCTGGGTCAGCGTCCGCTCGGTGAGACGGACGCGGGAGGCGAGGTCGTGGACGCGTCGAAGCGCCTCGGGGCCGGCGATCCTCGCGAGCTTCTTGGTCGACCGCAGCAGGATGCGCTGGACCGAGTGGCGCCGGTTGAGCGCCGAGTCCGGGTTCTGGAACACGATCTGCAGCGCGCGGAGCTCGTGCGACGAGCGCTTCCGGTACAGGTTCGCGACCGCCTTCCCGTCCAGTTCGACGGCGCCGCTCGTCGGCCCGACGATCCCGAGCAGCGTCCGCGCGAGCGTCGTCTTCCCGCTTCCCGACTCGCCGACGAGACCGAGGGTCTCTCCGGGCCAGATCGCGGCGCTGACGTCGGTGAGCGCGTGGACCGCATGTCCTCGCTGCCGGAAGACCTTCGACAGCTCGTCGAACTTGACGACCGGCCGGGTGTCGCGTTCGACGGGCGGCAACTCGATGGTGGTCGACTCCGCGCGCGGCAGGTCGCGGGCGCGGTCGTGGTGCCAGCAGCGGCTCGTGTGCGCGGCCCCGATCGTCGACAGGGGCGGCTCGTCCGTGTGGCAGCGGTCGTCGGCGAACGCGCACCGGTCTGCGAACACGCAACCAGGGAGGTCGGCGCCGAGGCTGGGCAGGAAGCCGGGGATCGAGTCGAGGCGGCCGCGGTCCTTGCGCAACCCGCCGCGGGGGATGCAGCGGAGCAGCCCGACGGTGTACGGGTGCCTGGGGTCGCGCAGGACCTCGTCGACGGGCCCCTCCTCGACGAGCCTCCCGGCGTACAGCACGCCGACACGGTCGCACATCTTCGAGATCACCCCGAGGTTGTGGCTGATGAACAGCACGGCGGTGTGCAGCTCCGCCTGCAGGTTGGCGACGAGGTCGAGCACCTCCGCCTCGACCGTCGCGTCGAGCCCTGTCGTCGGCTCGTCGAGGATCAGCAGCGTCGGCGACTTGGCGAGTGCCATCGCGATCAGGACACGCTGCTGCATGCCGCCCGAGAGCTGGTGCGGGTAGCGGCCCATCACGGAGCCCGGGTCCGCGATCTGCACCGTCTCCAGGACTTCCCTGGCACGCTCCCGCGCCTCGCCGCGGGACACGCCGAGCACGGTGAACGCCTCGACGACCTGCGGCCCGACGCGCATCCCCGGGTTCAGCGCGGCTCCGGGGTTCTGGTAGACCATCGAAACGGTGCGCGCGTGATACTCGCGGAGCCCCCTGCCCCGGAGTGCGAGCACGTCCTGTCCGGCGACGGCGACCCTCCCGGAGGTGATCCGCCCGTTTCGCGGGAGATACCGCACGATCCCGAGCGCTGCCGTCGACTTCCCGCAGCCCGATTCGCCGACGAGCCCGTACGAGCGGCCCCGCTCGATGGAGAACGAGACGCCGCGGAGCACGACGCGGTCGATCCCCCGCACCCGGTACACGAGCTCGAGGCCCTCGACGTCCAGCGCCGGGGCGTCGACGGCGAGAGGCGTGGCGGCCGTCACCGCTCGTACACCTCGCGGATGCCGTCGGCGACGAGATTGACCGCGACGACAAGGCTCGCGATCGCGAGCGCTGGGAAGAGCGTCATCCACCAGTACGGGTCGACGAGCGTCCAGAACTGATTGATCTGGGCTGCCCAGTCGGGCGAGGGCGGCTGGACGCCGAAGCCGATGAACGTGAGCGATGCGACCGTGAAGATCGCGTACCCGAGGCGCACGGTGAACTCGACGACCACGGGGGACATCACGTTCGGGAGGATCTCCGAGGTCATGATGTAGAGGGGGCGCTCGCCGCGCAGACGTGCCGCCTGCACGTAGTCGAGCTCTGCTTCCGACAGCACGGCCGCGCGCACCGTCCGTGAGACCACCGGTGCGAAGATGAGGCCGATCACCAGCACCACGACCCACGTGCCCGTGTTGCCGACCGCGGTCACGATCAGGATCGCGGTGACGATCAGCGGCAGCGACATCACGGCGTCGATGAACCGGCTCGCGACGTCGTCGACGAGGCCGCGGAAGTAGCCGGTCACGAGCCCGAGCAGCGTCCCGAGCACGGTTCCGAGGAGCGTCGCCGCAGGAGCGATCATGAGGATGTTGCGCGACCCGGCGAGCACGCGGGAGAAGACGTCCCGGCCGTTCGTGTCGGTGCCGAACGGGTACGCCCAGGTCGGCGACTGGCTCGTCGGCAACTGGTTGTCGAAGATCGGGTCGTGCGGCGCCACGAGATCCGGGAAGAGCGCACAGAACACCCAGAACCCGATCACGATCGTGCCGATGATCACGGTGGGCGTGCGGAAGAGAAGCCGCACGCGCTCCGCGCGTGCCGCCCGGGACTCGGACCTGACCGCTGTCGCCGTCGCTTCGGAGGTCGTCATTCCAGGCTCCCGCCGAACCGCACTCGCGGGTTCAGGAGGGCGTAGAGCAGGTCGGCGACGAGCGTCACGGTGAGGTACACGATCCCGACGATGAGCACGCCTGCCGTCAGCAGCGGCAGGTCCTTCTGGCGCGCCGCCTCGTAGATGAGGCTGCCCACCCCCTGGTAGTTGAAGAGCACCTCGACGACGACGAGTCCGCCGACGAGGTAGCCGATCTGGACGGCGACGACGGCGATCGTGGGCAGCAGCGCGTTGCGCAGCACGTGTCGACGGATCACGACCGACGACGGGAGGCCCTTGAGGTGGGCGGTGCGGGCGTAGTCGCTGTCGAGCGCCTCGATCATCGACGCGCGGGTGATGCGCGCGATGTACCCGAGGAGGACGAGCGTCAGGGTGAACGCGGGGAGCAGGAGGTACTCGACCTGCGTGGCGACGCTGGCACCGGGCTCCGCCTGGGCCGTGACGGGCAGCCAGCCGAGCCAGACGGCGAAGACGAGGATCAGGAAGATGCCGGACACGAACTCGGGCATCGCGGAGAACGAGAGGCCGGCGATCGTGATCGTCTTGTCGGTCGCCCTGCCGTAGCGGAGCGCGGAGACGATGCCGGCGAGGATCGAGAGCGGAACGCAGATGAGGAACGCGACGAGCGCCAGCTTGAGCGAGTTCTTGAGCGCGGGGCCGAGCAGATCGGAGGCCGGCACCTGTTTCGTGAGCGAGGTCCCGAGGTCTCCGTGGAGCAGATCGCCCACCCACTCCCTGTACTGCACGACGACCGACCGGTTCGCGCCGAGCTGCTCGTTGAGAGCGTCGACCGACTCCTGAGTCGCGAAGGGGCCGAGCACCGCCCGCCCCACGTTGCCCGGGAGCACGGTCGAGATCGCGAACACGATCATGCTCAGGAGCACGAGTGTGATAAGCGCGAGCCCGATGCGCTTGAGGACGTAGCGGATCACCGGAAGAGACCCTGGGTCGTCACGCCCCGGCCGGCGGGCGGTCGCCCGCCGGCCGGGACGCGACGCGATGCCCTAGGCGAGCCAGGCCTTCATCAGCCGCACGTGCGAGATCCCCTCGGGGACGTAGTTCCGGAGCTTGGAGGAGCTCGCCGTCACGTAGTTGATGAAGTAGTCCGTGACCACCGGCGTGTCGCGGAGGAGGAGCCCCGCCATCCGCTTCGTCGCCTTCCGCTGTGCCGCGATCTCCGAAGCTGCGAGGTAGGTCCTCGCGGCCGAGTCGAACGCGGCGTTCTTGTAGTGCGACGCGTTCCAGTCGCCGGTCGACATGTAGCACCGCGAGATGTAGATGTTCGGCACCCCGCGGGCGCCGTACTCGGTCAGCGTGCACGTGCGGTTCAGCCACGGTGTGGTCGTGGCGTAGTCCGCGCCGGCAGGCTCGGCGTCGTAGTACTTGCCGACGTCCATGACCTCGATCCCGATGTCGATGCCAGCCTCGCGAGCGTACGCCTGGACGGCCGCCGCGTGGTCCGGATGATCGAGGAAGTTCCAGGTCGTGATGTTGAACTTCAGGTTCTCGGCTCCGGCAGCCTTCAGGAGGTTTCGGGCCAGCTGGACGTTCTGCGTGCGCTGCTTGATCGACGGATCGGTCGAGACGAAGCCCCTCCAGAACGGGTTGTCGTTTCCGACCTGGCCGTCCCGGAGCAGGATCCTCTGCACCTCCTGCGGCCGGTTGATCGCCAGCGCCACGGCTCTCCGGACACGCGGGTCCCTGAGCACGCCTTCGTCCGACCGCATGCAGAGCTGCCGGTGGGCGGCGGTCGGGAGGCTGTAGTACCGGTACTTCGAGTTGTTCTTGAAGACCTGAGCCTCCTGGCTCGAGAGCTGGAATGCGAGGTCGATCTGACCGCCGCGCAGCGCGAGCACCAGCGGCGCAGAGCCTTGGTAGAAGGTGACCTTCACGCCGTCGAGGGGCGGGCTCCCACCCCACCACCGCGGGTTGCGGACGAGCTCCGCGCTCCTCTTGTCGACGTAGTTCTTGACCCGGAAGGCACCCGTGCCGATCATCCCGCTCTTCACCCACGTCCCCGGCTTCGCCGCGATCGACGCCGGCTGGATGATCGCCTGGTAGGTCGTTTGGCTCATCAGGTACGGGAACACGCCGATCGGCAGCTTGAGCCTGAACACGACCGTGTACGGGCCGGCGGCCGACACGCCCGCGGCGTCGAAGTAGGGCGACAGGCCGGCATTGGACGCCTTGTTGCCCACGTACTGCTTCATGCTCGCGACGACGTCGCGCGACGTCATCGTCTGGCCGTTGTGGAACTTGACACCCTTGCGGAGCTGGAACGTCCAGACCGTCGCGTCCTTGTTCGGCTTCCAGCTCGTCGCCAGCCAGGGGAGCACCCTGCCCTTGGCGTCGTTGAACGTGAGGTACTCGCCGGGCATCCCGGCGAAGGCGAGCGACCCGCCCTCGTTCAGGAGGTACGGCTCGAGCGACGCGCCGAACGCCGTGATGCCGACGCGGATCGTCCCGCCCCGCTTCACCTGCTCGAGACGTTGAACAGCGGGAGCCGCGGCGGCTTCACCCACGAGGCCGAGCAGGCTGCCCATGATGCCGGCCGAGATCCCGAACATCGCCCCGCGCTTCAGGAACTCTCCCCGGTCGAGCTCGCCGGCGAACAGCTCGTCGATGACGTTGTTCTCGAGCGGACCCGCCTCGCTGCGGCGGTACTCCTCGATCGCCCTCCTCGTTTCCCTGTCCATCCGTCCTCCTAGGGTTGCAGGCGCTCGCCGAGCGCCTTCACGGATTGAGACGCATGCGGGCACACCACCGTTTGCCCATTCCGGTACGGCCACGCGGCGCTTCTGCACCTGGACTCGTGTTCTCCGATGCGGCCGAGCATGACGGGTTCTCACGCGGCCTGTCAACCTGGACGTCGCTCATGGGCCGTGCCAGCGAGTACGCTCCGCGGATGACCGTCGTCTGCCAGCCGCCGAGGGTCGGTCACACCGTCGGCGCGCGCGGCGCGGGGCGCGCCACGATGCTGTCCCCGTCGGCGCGGTCACGTCTCCGGATCGTGCGACATCGCCCGCAGGCCACCCCTCGCCGGTGAGGGTCACCGACCTCCGGACGTTCCTCGTCGGCAACCCGCACCCGGGGGTCGGCGGCCGGACGTTCGTGCTCCTGAGCCTCACGACCGATGCCGGCGTGGTCGGGGTCGGCGAGGTCTACACGGCGACGTTCCGCCCCCAGGTCGTGGAGCGCATGATCGCGGACGTGTTCGAGCGGCACGTCGCCGGGGCCGACCCGTTCCACGTCGAGGCGCTCTGGCGCCGCGTCTACACGCGCGGCTACACGGGGCGTCCCGACGTCTCGCTCGTCGCGGTGCTCAGCGGGATCGAGATGGCGTGCTGGGACATCATCGGCAAGGAGGTCGGCAAGCCGGTCTACGAGCTGCTCGGTGGTCGCGTGCACGAGCGACTCCGCACGTACACGTACCTCTATGCAGAGGACGACGACCCCGTCGACGTCTACCAGGACCCCGCGCTCGCAGCCGAGCGCGCCGCGGCGTACGCCGACCGTGGGTTCACGGCCCTGAAGTTCGACCCCGCCGGGCCGTACTCTGCCTTCGATCCCCGTCAGCCCTCACTCGCGGCGCTCGACCGCTGCGAGCGCTACGTGGCGGCGATCCGCGATGCCGTCGGGTCGCGGTGCGACCTCCTCGTCGGCACGCACGGCCAGTTCACCCCCGCGGGCGCGATCCGCCTCGCCCGTCGCCTCGAGCGGTTCGACCCCCTCTGGCTCGAGGAGCCGGTCCCGCCCGAGCACCCCGAGCAGATGGCCGGGGTCGCGCGCGCGACCACGATCCCGATCGCCACGGGCGAGCGGCTGACGACGAAGCACGAGTTCGCCCGGGTGCTCGCGACGGGGGCCGCCGCGATCCTGCAGCCGAACCTCGGCCGTGTCGGCGGCCTGCTCGAGGCGAAGAAGATCGCCGGCATGGCCGAGGCGCACTACGCGCAGATCGCCCCGCACCTCTACAGCGGGCCTGTGCTCGGGGCCGCGAACGTCCAGCTCGCGGCGTGCAGCCCGAACTTCCTCGTCCTCGAGGGGATCCTCGACTGGGGCGGGTTCCATGCCGAGATCCTGCGGGCACCGATCGTCTGGGAGGACGGCTACGTGATCCCGCCGACCTCCCCGGGCCTCGGCGTCGAGCTCGACGAGGAGGTCGCCGCCGCCCATCCGTACACCGGCGACCGCCTGCACCTTGAGCCGGCCGACGACCCGGTGTCCGACTAGGCGGACGCGATGCGGGTCGGCTTCGTCGGCATCGGACGGCTGGGGCGGCATCTCGCCGCCAGCCTCCTCCGCGGCGGGTTCGCGCTGACCGTCCACGACCGCGACCCTGCCGCGGCGGCCCCGCTGGTGGAGCAGGGCGCCGTGTGGGCGGAGACGCCCGGCTCTGCGGCGGCGGGCGCCGACGCGGTCATCACGTGCCTCCCCTCCCCGGCCGCGGTCGCCGCGGTGCTCGAGGGCGAGGACGGGGTCCTCGACACGCTGGGCCACGGGGGCACGTGGATCGACATGAGCACGAACGACCACCACGAGCTGCAACGGCTCGCGGCGCTGGCGGCGAGCCGGAGCCTCGCCACGCTCGAGGCGCCCGTGACCGGAGGCGTGCACCTCGCAGCGACCGGTGAGATCACCGTGATCGTCGGCGGCGACACCGCCGTCGTGCATGCGCACATGCCGCTCCTCGAGGCGATGGGAGGCCGTGTCTTCCACGTCGGCCCGCTCGGCCGCGCTTCGGAGATCAAGGTGATCACGAACATGCTCGCCTTCGTCCACCTCGTCGCGTGCGGAGAGGCGCTGATGCTGGCCGAGCGTGTCGGGCTCGACCTCCGCCAGGCATGGGAGGTGATCGCCGCGAGCTCGGGGACGAGCTTCGTGCACGAGACCGAAGGCCAGGTGATCCTGAACGGCAGCTACGACATCGGCTTCACGGTCGACCTCGCGCTCAAGGACCTCGGCCTCGTCCTCGACCTCGGCGAGGAGACGGGCGTCCCGCTCGACCTCGCGGCACGCACGCGCGAGCGGTTCCTCGAGGCGCGAGCGCGCTACGGCGGGTCGGCGTGGTCGCCGATGGTCGTGCGGCTCCTCGAGGACGCGGTCGGCGTCGACCTCCGCGCGCCCGGCTTCCCGGCCACGCTCGAGCCCGAGTAGCGTCGGCTCACGACTCGGGCGGGGCCCCTCCCTCGGCCGTCCGCCGGGCCACGAACTCGTCGAGCTCGGCCGCGATCGCGTCGTCCAGCGGCGGCTCCTCGAACGCGGCGAGCTCTCGCTTCCAGATCTCGTTCGCCCGGTGCGTGGCATCGCGGGCCCCGGCCTCGGTCCACTGGCCGAAGTTCGACCAGTCGGAGACGAGCGGCTCGTAGAACGCGGTGCGGTACCGCTCGAGGGTGTGGGCGCCGCCGAAGAAGTGGCCACCGGGAGGCGTCGCCGCGATCGCGTCGAGGCCGATCTCGGCGTCGTCGACGACGAGGGGCTGGAACACCTCCGCGAGCATCTGGAGCACCTCCACGTCGAGGATGAACTTCTCCTTCGACGCCGTCAGCCCCCCCTCGAGCCAGCCGGCGGCGTGGATGAGGACGTTGCAGCCACCGAGGACGGCTCCGAAGAGGCTCGTCATCGTCTCGTACATCGCCTGTGCATCGACCGCGTTGGAGGCGGTCGGCGCCGACGATCGGTACGGCAGGCCGACGTGTCGGGCGAGCTGTCCGCTCGCGAGCGCGGCCTTGAAGTACTCCGGCGTCCCGAAGGCCGGCGCACCGGACTTCATGTCGACGTTCGACGTGAACGCGCCGTAGACGACCGGCGCGCCGGGTCGGACGACCTGCGTGAGCGCGACCCCCGCCAGGGCCTCCGCGTGCTGGAGCGTCAGCGCCCCGGCGAGCGTCACCGGCGCCATCGCCCCCGCCAGGGTGAAGGGCGTGATCACCGAGAGCTGCCCCGCCGCCGCGAAGTCGATCAGCCCCATGCACATCGGGATGTCGAGCTGCCTCGGCGAGTTGCTGTTGATGACCGTGTAGCAGCGCGCAGCCGATGCGAACTCGTCCCGGTCGACTCCGTACCCGATGCGGAACATCTCGAAGCCGTCGGCGACCTGGGCGCGGCCGCGTGCGTAGAGGTACGGGGCCTTGTCGGTCAGCGTGAGGTACGCGAGACACGACTGGAGATGCCGGAACGGCAGCGGGACGTCCTGCGGCTCGACGCACGGGCCGGTGACGTGGAGCACGTCGAAGCGCTGAGTGAGACGGACGAGGTCACGGAAGTCCGCGAGGTTCCCGTCCCGCTTGCCGCCGTCGAGGTCGCTGACCGCCGGGGGGCTCGAGACGGGGACCGTGACGAGGTGGCGACCCCCGACCGTCACCGTGCGCTCCGGCGAGCGACCGAGCAGCTCGAACGACGTGGGCGCCGACGCGAGCGTCTCCGCGACCATCCCGCTCTCGAAGCGCACGAGCTGCGTCTCGTCGTCGACGAGGGCGCCCGCGTCCCGCAGCATCGTGCGTGCCTCCGGGAGCAGGACGCGGATCCCGTGCTCCCGGAGCAGCGCGAGCGCCGACTCGTGGATGTGGCCGACCTCGTCGGCGCTCAGCACCTCCACCGGCGCGAACGGGCTCGTGAGCGACCGGTACCGGAGGGAGCGCCGGACGGGAGCGGCGTCCGCCGCCTGCCGACGACGGCGGCGTCCACGCTCTCTGTCACCTCGCTCCACGCGGTCTCCTCCGGCCGACCGCGTCATCCTATGCGCCGCCGCGCCGTGCGGCCCGCGTCGCGATCGCCCCGTCCCTCGACGTCCACGGCTACGAGGCCGCGACGTCCACGACGGGATCTCCGAGCGCCGCGACCGAGACCTCGACGCCGAGACCGGGGCCCGACGGCGGAGCCTGTCCACCGTCGCTGCGCGGGGGGAGCCCGGTGCCGTGGTCGGCCGTGACCCAGGTGTGGAAGTCGCACGTGTGCACGCGCAGGCGTTCGGGCGTGCCGAGGCCGACGTGGACGACGGCCGCGGTGGCGAGGCTCGCGCCCCCCGCGTCCTCGACCGTGACCTCGAGTCCGAGCTCGACCCCGACGTCGCGGAGGAGCGCAGCCCGCGTGACCCCCCCGACTCGCTGGAGCTTGACGGTGATCCCGTCGGCGACGCCTTCCCGGTGGGCCCGGAGCACGTCGTCGAGTGCGACGATCGACTCGTCGAGGACGAGCGGCCGGTCGCAGTGCCGCCGCACGGACGCGCACTCGGCGTAGGTGCGGCACGGCTGCTCGAGCACGTACTCGAGGTCGCGCGTCGCCCGCAGGAAGCGACGGGCGGCACCGGCGGTGAAGGCGCCGTTCGCGTCGGCGTACAGCACGACGCCGTCGCCCACTGCCTCCCGTACGGCGACGAGTCGCTCGGCGTCGGCCGCCGGGTCGCTCCCGACCTTGACCTGCAGGCGCCGGTACCCCTCGGCTCGCAGCTCGCGCGCGAGCGCGACGGCGTCGTCGAGGGAGGCGATGGTGACGACGTTGTACAGCGGCACGGCCTCGCCGTGCCGCGCGCCGAGCACCTCGCAGAGCGGGCGGCCCGCGGCACGTGCGGTCACGTCCCACGCGGCGATGTCGAGAGCCGACTTCACGTACGGCTGCCCGCGCATCGCCGTGTCGAGCAGCGAGACGAGCGCACGCGGCTGCGTCGGATCGACTCCGAGCAGGAGCGGTGCGAGCTCGCCGACGCCCGCGCAGGCGCCCGCCGTGAACGAGTCGGCGTACGCAGGGCTGATCACCGCCATCTCGCCCCAACCCGTCACGCCCTCGTCGGTGTCGAGCGCGACGATCAGCGAGTCGAAGGCGGTCGATCCCACGTGCCCCATGGCGTACGCGCCGCGGCGGAACGGCTGGAGCTGCCGGAATGCGCGGACGCGCGTGATCCTCACGCGCGCTCGTTCCCGGCGCGGTCGATCGAGGGACGACGCACGGTCACACCGCGCCGAGCAGCTCGTCGGCGTACGTCACGGCGACGCGCCGCAGCACACCGGACTCGTCGGGCTGGTAGTGACCCATCCGCCACAGTGCCGGCGAGTAGACGTGCAGCGACGTGGCCGGGGCGGCGTCGCCACCGGGATGCCGGACGCCGTGGATGTACGTCGCCGTGAAGGTGAAGAAGCCTCCCGCCTCGTGTCCGCGCGTCTGCTCACGGATCCACCCGTCCGGCCCCCGGACGAAGAAGTCCTCGAAGAGGATGCCGTCGCACACGACGACGCCGCCCCCGGACCGGTCGTGGTCGTGGTACCCGGTCGCCTGGCCGTTCACCCAGCAGATCAGCCAGACGTCGATGTTCGGATCGCGATAGAGCTGCCGGTAGAAGCGCTCGCCGGGATCGTGATGGACGTAGGGCCTCCAGACCGCCTCTTCTGCCCGGAGCGCGACGGCGAGCGCGCCCATCTCACCGGGAGCGAGGTCCGTGTTCGCCGGGACGCGCTCGTGGATCCAGGCGGCGATGTCGTTCACGAAAACAACCTCCCGGGTGTCTCGGTCTGGAGAATGTGGACGACAGAATCGCCGAGGCCGCGGACGGCGTCCAGTGTCTGCTGCGTATCGATCACGGGCGTGTCGCTGCCGTAGACGAGCCGCTCGACGCCGAAGGTCTCGATGCAGAGCTCGATCGCCCGGCGCCCGTAGCTCGCGGTGTCGAACAGCGTGTCCGGATCGAGCGCGGTGCGCACATCGACGCCGCGGTGGACGAGCCGCTCGTGCTGCACCGGAGCGCCGCCGGCGAGGATCGCGAAGACGACGCGGACCGACGGGAACCGGTCGCGTCCGTCGGCGAGCCAGGAGAGGTAGGCGCGCTGCATCTGCCCCGTGTAGCCCGCCGTCCAGTTCCACCACGCGGGGCGGCTGGCCGGCGCCGTGTCCTGCGACTCGGGATGCACGAACAGCACTCCGCCCGCCGCATCCACGGCCGCGAGGAGGGACGGGGCGACGTCGGGGTCGACGAGGGCGGACGCCCCGACCGACGTCCCCACGCAGTCGTCGGCGACGCGCCAGGGCGCGAACGTGCGGAAGCGACCACCCGCTGCGGCGACGACCCTGCGCGCGCCCTCGAGCCACGTGAGCTCGAGCTCGTCGCGCTCGGCGCCCGCGAGCTGCTCGATGCCGAGGCTCGGCTGCAGCGAGAGGACGGCGACGTCGATCCCGTCCCGGTCGAGCAGGGCGAGCCGACGCTCCGGGTCGTGGGCGTCGAGGTCGACCGCGGACACGCCCTCGGGCGTGACCAGCTCGCCGCCGCGAAGGTAGGGGACCTCCTGCCGCGCCTCGAGCGCGGCCACGAAGCCCTCCGGCCACAGGTGCTGGTGGACGTCGTACGTCACGACCGTGCGAGCTCGCCCGAGCGGACGAGGTCGACGACGGGCTCGATGTCGGGAAGGAGGTCGCCCTCGCGGAGGAACGGGGCCACCGATCGCACCAGGTCGCGCGCCCGGCGCGTTCCCGCTCCGAGCTCGTGGCCTCGCAGGTCACACGCCTGCGCGGCGAGCAGCAGCTCGACGGCGACGATCCGTGTGCCGAGCTCCGTCATCTCGGCGAGCCTCCGCGCAGCGAGCGGCGCCATCGTCATGCGATCCTCGATGCCGCCCGCCTGGGAGCCGGAGACCGTCTCGTGGGAGACGGGAGCGGCGAGCAGGCGCGCCTCTGCGGTCAGCGCCTGGAGCGCGATCCCGAGCTCGCTGTACGCGCTCTCGGGCAGGCCGGGGCGCTCGGCGAGCCCCTCCGGGAGGTCGGTCATGTGCGGCTGCAGGAGCTTGAGCGTCCGCTCGCACGCACTCGTCAGCACCGGCGCGAGCGCGAGGCGCGCGAGGTCGAGCGCGAGCGCGAGGGGCACCATCTCGAAGTTGCCGACCGACACGACGGCCTCGTCGTCGAGGACGACGAGCGGGTTGGCCTGGGCGCTGTTGAGCTCGATCGCGAGCTGCTCGCCGACGAAGCGAAAGGCGTCGCGGGCGGCGCCGTTGACCTGCGGCAGGGTCCGGAAGGTCAGCGGATCCTGCAGGGCGCGGGGCACCATCGCGGTGCCGGCGAGGAGCTCGTCGAGCCGCTCGAGCGTCGCGCGGACGCCCGGGTACGGACGGACGACGCCGATCGCGGGATGGAGCAGCGTGCGGTTCGCACCGAGCGCCTCGAGGTCGAGTGCCCCTGCGACGTCGAGCGCGTCGAGCAGCTCCACGGCGTCGTGGACGGCGAGCGCGCCCCACCCGGTCGCGAACGAGCTCTGGTTGAGGAGCGCGATCGCCTCGCCCTGGGCCAGCTCGAGGTCGCCGAGGATGCCCTCGGCGAGGTCGGCCATGCTCGCGAGGTCGCTCTCGCCGACCGATCCCCGCACGCGGACGGCGGGCAGGCGGTCCTCGTTGAGACCCGCGACGAGGCGCTCTGCGAGCAGCGGCCGCGCGACCGTCGTCCCCTGCGCGAAGGCGTTCGCCAGCCGGAGCGCCGTCGCGCGCACGACGTCCCTGGGTGCGTACGGCGGGTGTGCGATCAGGTGCTGCCGGAGCACGAGGCGGTCGTGGCCGGGGTCGTGGATCGTCGCCGTCTTCCTGATCCCGAGGCCCGTCGTGAGGCCGTACGCCGGCGTCCCGTTCGCGATCACGGCCTCGGCGACGCGACGCGCCGCCCCCATCCGCTCCAGCGCCTCCGGGGCGATCTCGACGACCGTGTGCCCGCGGGCGACGCGCACGACCTGCTCCATGGTGAGGTCGCGGCCGGTGAGGACGACGGTCACGGCGCGATCATCGCACCCGGGAGGCAGGTCCTGCACACGCGTCTCCGAGACGCGAGCGTTCCGGCGATGCGGATGAGAGGACTTGAACCTCCACGCCCTTACGGGCACACGGACCTGAACCGTGCGCGTCTACCAATTCCGCCACATCCGCGCGGCGGACGAAATTCTACCGGCGCGGCGACGGCGGTCACGCGGGCATGCTTGCAACCCGAAGCCCGACTCCCGACGTCTCAGTTCACATGCCCCGGATCCCCCACCTCCTCGCCGTCGTCGTCGCCCTGCTCGTCGTCGTCTCCGGCGGCACGCCGGGACCGGCCGTCGGCCACGGCGAGCTGACCGAGGTGGTGGTACGGCTGGCGTCACCACCACTCGCCTACGCGCAGGGCGATCGGGAGACGGCGCTGCGACGCATCGTCGCCGAGCAGAAGCGACTCGTGGACGCCGTCCACGCGGGCATCCCGGGCGCGAAGCCCCGCTGGCGCTACCGCATCGTCATGAACGGCGTCGCCGTCGCCCTCCCCTCCGACGACGTCCCCCGGCTCGCGGAGCTCCCGGGCGTCCGCGACGTCCTTCGTGGGACCACCTACACGGCTGCGCTCGACCGCAGCCCGGGCACGATCGGCGCGCCGTCGCTCTGGGGCCCGCAGCTCTCGACTGCCGGCCAGGGCGTGAAGATCGGGATCATCGACGACGGGATCGACCAGACGCACCCCTTCTTCTCCCCGGTGGGCTTCACGATGCCCGTCGGCTTTCCGAAGGGGCAGGCCGGCTTCACGACGGCGAAGGTGATCGTCGCGCGCGCGTTCCCGCCTCCGGGCGCCACCTGGAAGGCGGCGCGGCTGCCGTTCGATCCCCAGCTGTCCGGTCACGGGACACACGTCGCCGGCATCGCCGCCGGGAACGCGGCCACGCTCGCGGGCGCCGGCCGCCGTGTGTCGGGCGTCGCGCCGCGCGCCTACCTCGGGAACTACAAGGCGCTGACGATCCCGACCGACGCGGGCGTCGGCCTCGACGGGAACGCCCCCGAGCTCGTGGCGGCGATCGAGGCGGCAGTGGCCGACGGCATGGACGTGATCAACCTCTCGATCGGGGAGCCCGAGATCGAGCCGACACGCGACCTCGTCGCCCTCGCGCTCGACGCGGCCGCGGCAGCCGGCGTCGTTCCGGTCGTCGCAGCCGGCAACGACTATCAGGACTTCGGGCGGGGGACCGTGTCCTCGCCCGGCAGCTCCCGCGCGGCGATCACCGTCGGTGCCGTCACCGCCGGCTTGCCGAGCGCGCTGGCGTCCTTCTCCGCCGCCGGGCCGACGCCCGTGTCGCTGCGTGCGAAGCCGGACGTCGTGGCCCCCGGGGTCGCGATCCTCTCGTCCGTCCCCGACGGCTGGGCGGCGCTCTCCGGCACGAGCATGGCCTCCCCGCACGTCGCCGGCGGGGCCGCTCTCCTCCGCCAGCGGCATCCCGGCTGGTCTCCGGCCGAGATCAAGGCCGCCCTCGTCGGGACCGCCCGCCCCGTGCCCGGAGGCACCCGCCCCGAGGACCCGTCACGGGTCGGCGCGGGGCTCGTCCAGCTCGCCGCAGCCGATGCGCCCGTCCTCCTCGCCGAGCCGACGTCGGTCTCCTTCGGCCTGCTCGGCCGATCGCGGACGACGTCGGCCACGGTGTCCCTCACCGACGCGGGCAGGGGCGCCGGGACGTGGAGCACGGCCGTCGTCCCGTCGCGAGCGGCCGTCGGCACGACGGTGAGCACCGATCCACAGGTCTCCGTTCCCGGCCCGCTGACGATCTCGGTCACGACCGGTGACGCCGTCGGCGAGACGACGGGCGTGGTCACCCTAACCCGGGACGGCGTGTCGCGCCGCATCCCGTACTGGCTCCGCGTCGCCGACCGCACGCTGGCCGGCGCAGTGACGACGCCGCTTCCGCGCCCCGGAGTGTACGGCGGCGACACGCGCGGGCGCCCGAGCCTCGTCGACCGCTACCGCTACCCCGAGGTCCCGCCCGGGACGGCCGTGGCGGCGGAGCTCCGCGGGCCCGAGCAGGTCTTCCGCCTCACGCTCCCGCGTGACGCGGCCAACTTCGGCGTGGTCGTCACTGCGCGACGCAACGGGTCACGTGTCGAGCCGAGGGTGGTGGTCGCCGGCGACGAGAACCGCCTCACCGGGTACGCGGCGCTCCCGCTCAACCACAATCCGTACCTCGTCGGCTTCGGCGAGCCGACGCCGGTCGCGGGCGCGCTCAAGCCGCGGGCGGGGAGCTACGACATCGTGTTCGACAGCCCGACCGCCGCCGGCGCCGGGCCGTTCAGCTTCCGCTTCTGGATCGACGACGTGCTCCCGCCGTCGGCGCGCGTCGTGTCGCGCACCGTCCGCCGGGGAACGCCGCTGCGCGTGCGGGTCGCCGACGCCGGGTCAGGCGTCGACCCGACCTCGGTCACCGTGGCGGTCGACGGCCGGCAACGCCCCCGTGCCGTCCGCGGCGGGGTCGTGCGGATCGCGACCGGGGCGCTCACCCGCGGGAGGCACACGCTGCGGCTGCAGGTGTCCGATTTCCAGGAGACACGGAACACCGAGAACGTTGCGCGCATCCTGCCGAACACCCGCGTGCTCCGCACGACGTTCGTCGTGCGCTGAGGCGCACGCGCACGGCGCCGTTGTGACCTAGCGCTTCGTGCGAGGCTCTTCGATCGTCGGCAGCGCGTCGAGGTCGCGCCGCACGCTGGCCTCGAAGTCGTCGACCTCGTCGGTCGTGACGACGTGGAGCCGCGCCTTCTGACGCTCCCGCTCCCGGCTCCGGCGGGCGTCGGCACCCAACACCCTGCCGATGCGGGGCCATTCGGCGACGGCCACGAGCGCGACCGCGACGACGAGGAGGGCGAGCCATGGCCAGCTCACGGATTCGATTCTAGCTCGTCGGCCGCGCACGGTCCCGGACGGGCGAACGCCGACCGCGCGGCGTCGACGCGAGAGGCGACGTCGCACTGCGCCAGATGGTCGTTGACCAGTCCCATCGCCTGCATGAAGGCGTAGACGGTCGTCGGGCCGACGTACCGCCATCCGCGCCGCTTGAGATCCGACGCCAGCGCCCGCGAGGCATCGGTCTGCGTCGTCTCGTGGAGCACCTCCCACGTGACCGGCGTCGGCCGCTCGCGGGGATCGGGCTCGAACGACCAGACGTACCCGGCCAGCGAGCCCTCTTCCTCGACGAGCTCGCAGCACCGTCGCGCGTTCGTGATCGCCGCCTCGATCTTGCCCCGGTGCCGCACGATGGACGCGTCCGTGAGCAGCCGCTCGACGTCACGCCGTCCGAAACGGGCAACCACGTGGACGTCGAAGTCGGCGAACGCCCTCCGAAAGGCGTCTCGCTTGCGCAGGATCGTCAGCCACGAGAGCCCGGACTGGAAGCCCTCGAGGCACAGCTTCTCGAACAGCCGCCGGTCGTCGGCGACCGGGAAGCCCCACTCGACGTCGTGGTAGCGCGTGTAGTCGTCCGCCCCGGTCGCCCACGCGCATCGCGCGACGCCGTCCGCCCCGACGACGATGCCCTTCCCAACAGCGCCCACGCGGTGCAATGTAGACGGCGTGGTGATCCTTCACGTCGTGACGATCGAGCGGTCGTGACCGATCGGCCCGCCGACCCCGCCTCCCAGACGACGGTCATGTTCACGGACATGGTCGGCTCGACGGCGCGGGCGGCGGAGCTCGGCGACCGGGCGTGGGCGTCGCTCCTCGCCCGCCACAACGAGGTGATCCGCGACCACGTGCACCGTCACGACGGACGCGTGATGGACAATGCGGGCGACGGCTTCTTCGTCGTCTTCGGCGCTCCGGCGACCGCGCTCGCATGCGCGACGGCCGTCGTCGCGGGCCTCGAGGAGCTCGGCGTCACGATCCGCGTCGGGCTCCACACCGGCGACTGCCTCGTCGTCGACGACAAGTGCACGGGGCTCGCGATCCACATCGGCGCGCGCCTCGCCGCGATCGCGGCGCCCGGAGAGATCCTCGTGTCGGAGGCCGTGCGCCGGAGCGCGGGCCCGACGGTCTCGTTCGACGAGCGCGGCGAGCACGAGCTGCGCGGCGTCCCGGGCACCTGGGCGCTGTTCGCCGTCGTACGCTGAGCGCACACGGCCCGTCGGTCGCGACGATCACCCGTCGGAGACGAAGACCTCCATCGCGAGGTCGGCGAGGGGGACGCCGCCGTCCGCGGTGACGAGCCAGGTGTCCTGCATGTACAGGCAGTCCTCGCCGTTCGCGGCGATCGCGTGCGGGTGCATCGAGAGCACCATGTTCTCCTCGAGTGGGATGTCGACGCCCTCCCCCACCTTCGGGAACTCGATCATCGTCATCCCGATCGAGTGCCCGGTCACGTGCCCGAGGTGGTAGCCGCGGTCGGAGAAGCCCCTCGACACGGCGACGTGGACGTCGTGGCACGTCGCCCCGGCGCGCATCGCGCGCTTCGCCTCCTCGTAGTACTCCACGTACGCCTCTGTCATGCGCCTCGTGTCGTCGGAGAGGGTCGTGCCGCCCGCGGCCACCGCCCGGGAGACCTCGACCCAGTGCATCCCGGGCCCGGCGATCTCGAGCGAGGGCAGGACGAAGTCACCGAGCACCTCCTCGCGCCGCGCGATCTTGAACTCCGGGAACGCGAGGCCGGAGCGGCCCGGTGCCGTCAGCACCATGTTCATCGTCAGGCGCCCGCACCCCTCGGCGACGAACCACTCCTCGGCCGGCGCCATCACCTCGGCCGCCGTCTTCCCCGGCGCGTAGTGCTCGAGCCAGATCTCGAAGCCCGTCCGGTTGATCCGCACCGAGTCGCGCACCGAGTCGAGCTCTGCTTCGCTCTTGACGGCACGCGCGAGGTCGAACTCGACGTCGAACGGGACGAGGTCGAAGCCCTCGAGGGCGCCGTAGTCCCTGATCGTCATCACGTAGTCGAGGCCGTACACGCCGAGGCGCTTCCATCCCGCGTCGCGGGCGCGCTCCGCGATCGCCTCGCCCGGCCGCGGATGGAAGACCTGCTCGAGCGGCGTCGTTCCGTGCTCCCCGACGTACCGGGCCTCGGCGGGGAACACGACGAACGGGTCTCCGTCTGCGGGGAGGACGACGTACGCGTAGCGGTGCACGATCTGGAAGCCCGACAGGTACGTCACCGACCCCTCGAACCCCGTGTACTCGCTCCCCGACACGACGAGCGCGTCGAGTGCGTGCGCCGCCATCGCGGCACGGACGTTCCGGTACCTCCGGTCGAGCTCTGCTCTCAGGTCCACGAGGCCTCCAGTCCCTTGATCAGTGCGGTGATGGTGTCGTTGAGCGGCGTCGGCACGCCGAGCTCGCGCCCGAAGCGTGCGATGCCGCCGTTCAGGTAGTCGATCTCCGTCGCTCGGTGCGCCTCGACGTCCTGGAGCATCGACGCCTTGTGCCCGTACGCGACCTCGGGCTTCGCGGCGTGGTCGATCAGCTCCTCGGGGTCGGCGTCGAGGACGATCCCCTGCGCGGCGGCGACCGCTTTCCCCTCGTCCACGAGGCCGGTGACGAGGCCCCGCAGGTCGGGCCGCTCGCACACGCGTCCGTGCGTGAGACCGGTGAGCGCGCCGATCGGGTTCGTCGAGGCGTTGAAGATCACCTTGCGCCACTGCGCCGGACGTGCGTCCGTGACCGCCTCCGTCGGCATCCCTGCCCGCGTGCACGCGTCGGCGAGGCGCTCCACCTCCTCCATCGAGGCCGGGCTCGGCGCGAAGGGCGACAGCGTCGTGTCGCCTTTGACGTCCCACTGGACGACACCCGGCTCCAGGACCTTCCCGGCGGGGAAGGTCGTGCCCCGGATCACACGCGGGACGTGCGCCGCGAGCGTCTCCTCGTTCCCGACGCCGTTCATCACCGACGCGACGGCGCCGTCGGCGAAGGCATGCGCGGTTGCCGCGATCGCCGCCTCGGCGTGCATCGCCTTCGTCGCCACGATGCCGAAGTCACACGGCGGCAGGGCCGCAGGATCGGTCGTCGCCGCAGGCCGGCCGAGCACGTCCCCGGCCCCCGTCAGTTGCAATCCGTTTATTTTGATCGCATCGATGTGCGCTTCGTTCAGGTCGAACGCCCACACCTCGACGTCGTCGAGGGTCGCGAGGTTCGCGGCGAAGAGCGAGCCGACGGCGCCGCAGCCGACGACACAGACCCTCATCGGCCGATCCTCCGCGTCAGCCAGCCGAGCGAGAGCTCCCGGCCTCCGGTGATGCCGCTCGGGCGCAGGATCAGCATCGCCGCCATGATCGCGCCGAGCAGGACGAGTGTCGTCCCGGTCGGCAGGTCGGGGATCACGTTGAAGTCGCCTCCCTTCTCCGAGCCGCTCAGGAAGGAGCGCAGCCCGCTGACGGCCAGCGCGCCGACGACCGCGCCGAGCAGGCTCGACGAGCCGCCGACGACGAGCATCGCCAGCGTTACGAACGTCAACTCGAGGTAGACCTGATCCGCGGTGATCGAGCCCAGCTGGTGGACGAGCAGCCCGCCGGCGAACCCGGCGAGCGCGCCCGACAGGGCGAACGCCCAGAGGCGCTGCAGGTGGACGCTGATGCCGACGCCCTGCGCCGCGGCCGGGTCCTCGCGCGTCGCACGCAGCTGCCGGCCGAGCCGACTGCGCTGGTACGCGAAGGCGACGACGACCACGATCAGCACGCCGACCGTCGCCTGCAGCGGGCCGGTCGTCTCGGGGACGAGCGACAGCGTCGTCGCCCCGGGCCCGATCTTCGTCCACTCCCGCAGCAGGTTGTGCGTGATCTCGAGCACGGCGAACGTCGCGATCCCCGCGGCGAGCCCGGAGAGCCGCATCAGCGGGATCCCCACGACGAGCGCGAACACGCCGCCGACGAGCGCGGCCAGCGCGAGCGACGGGACGTTCCCGATCGTGTGGTCGCGGAGGACGTCGAAGAGCTCCGTGAGCACGCCCTGCTTCGACTCCTGGGGGACCGACATCACGCCGGCGGCGAACGCGCCGACGGCGACGAAGCTGATCTGGCCGAACGAGAGCACGCCCGAGTTGCCCACGAAGACGTAGATCGCGACCACGACGCCGACCGAGACGAGGGCGTCGAGGAAGTAGATCTGCGTCGAGCGGCTCACCGTGGTCGAGAGGAGCCCTGCGACGACGACGAGCACCACCGGGCCCGCGAGCTGCACTGCCGCGTCGAGGAAGCGGGACACCGTCCGCGTGCCCGTCATACCCGCTCCACCAGTGAGGAGCGGCCGCGGGCGAAGAGCCCGGCGGGCCGGACGAGGAGCACGACGATCACGAGGGCGAACAGCACCGAGTCGAGGAACACGGTCTGATCGGTCGGAAGCGCGGCGTAGATGATGTCCGACGCGAAGCCGATCACGAAGCCCCCGAGCGTCGCCGTCCACAGGCGGTCGATCCCCCCGACGACGACGCCGACGAGGACGACGATCGTCGGCTTGAGACCGAACGTGGGATCGACGAACGGTGTCTCGACGGTGAGGATCACGGCCACGGTCGCGGCGAGCAACCCGGAGAGCAGGACCGCGAAGCCGATCACCCGGTTCGCTCGCACGCCGAGCAGGCGGGCCGTCGGGAAGTCGGCGGCGGCGGCGCGCATCTGGAGCCCGATCGTGGTCTTCGCGAGCAGCAGCGCGAGCGCCGCGAGCGAGAAGGCGGCGACGGCGATGGCGACGAGGACGATCTTCCGCACGTCGACGCCCCACACCGTGATCGCCTGGTTGAGCGACGCGATCGACGCGGCCGGCTCGCCGATCGTCCCGTCACGGACGTCGATCAGGAGCGCGGCGTTCTGGAGCAGGAACGCGACCGCGAACGTCGCCACCAGCATCACCGCCGGCGACTGCGTCCGCAGCGGTCGGAAGACGAGACGATCCATGGCGAGCGTGAGCGCGAGCACGACGCCGAAGCAGAAGAGGATCCCGACCGTGACCGACCATCCCCGGTCGGACGCGAACGCGAGGGCATACGCACCGGCCATGATCAGCTGCCCGTAGGCGAAGTTCACGAGGCGCAGGACGCCGAAGACGAGGCCGATCCCGACCGCCATCAGGGCGTAGACGGCGCCCTGGCCGACCGCGTCCACGACATCCTGGCGGTCGATGTCGGAGAAGGCCCCGACGAGGTGCAGGACGACGGCGCTCACGACAGGTAGGCGGCGACCATCCGGTCGGTGTCCGTGGCGTCGGCAGGCGTGAGCGTCAGGCGGACCTCGCCGTTCGCGAGCAGGTACGTGCGGTCGGCGAAGGCCACCGTCCGCTGCGCCCGCTGCTCCACGAGCAGGATCGCGATCCCACGGTCGCGGATCGCCGCAAGGGCATCGAACACGACGTCGACGATCTTCGGTGCGAGCCCGAGCGACGGCTCGTCGAGGAGCAGCACGCGGGGGTCGGCGACGAGCGCCCGCGCGATCGCGAGCTGCTGCTGCTGCCCCCCGGACAGGGCCCCGGCATGCCTCCGGCGAAACTCGCGGACGATCGGGAACAGGTCGTACACGGCTGCGATGTCCTCCGCGCCGCCACCGCGCCGAGCACGGCCCGCGAGGCCGAGGCGGAGGTTCTCCTCGACCGTCAGGTCGGCGAAGATCCGCCGGCCTTCGGGAACGAGTGCGATCCCGGAGCGGGCGACCGTCTCGGGCGCATTGCCGAGAATCGAGCGACCCTCGAGGCGGACGTCCCCTCCCGCGGCGGGCACGAGCCCCATGAGCGCGTGGAGGGTGCTCGACTTTCCCGCGCCGTTGGGCCCGATGAGCCCGACGATCTCCCCCTTCGCCACCGTGAGGGAGAGGCCCCGGACGGCGGCGACGCCGCCGTAGCGGACGACGAGCCCGTCGACCTCGAGGACGGTGTCCGAGGTCGTCACGCGTCGTCCTCGTGCACGGCGCTCTCGCCGAGGTACGCCGCCGCGACGTCGAGGTTCGCACGGATCTCCCCCGGCGTGCCCTCCGCGAGCGTGCGGCCCTGGTCGAGGACCTGGATCCGGTCGCAGACCTCCATGATCAGCGCCATGTTGTGGTCGATCAGCAGCACGCCGGCGTCGTGGTCGTCCCGCACGGAGCGGACGACCGCCGCGAACTCCGGGACCTCGGCCTCCGGCAGGCCCGCGGCGGGCTCGTCCATGAGCACGAACCTCGGCTCCGTGGCGAGCGCCCTGGCGACGCCCAGGCGGCGCTCGTCGCCGTGGGCCAGCGCCGCGGCCGGGACGTCCGCGTACGTGTCGAGATGGAGGAGCCCGAGCAGCTCGTCGGCGCGCCGACGGGCCTCGCGCGGCCTCACCCCGACGCCGAGCGCCGCCACCTCGATGTTCTCCCGGACGGTGAAGCTCCGGAAGGAGCGGGCGTGCTGGAAGGTGCGGGCGAGGCCGTTGCGGCCTCGCCGGTGGGCGCTCCAGCGTGTGATGTTGCGCCCTTCGAGCTCGACGGCCCCGCTGGTGGGCGAGTCGAAGCCCGTGACGACGTTCACGAGCGTGGACTTGCCGGCGCCGTTGGGGCCGATCAGGCCGACGACCTCGTGGCGGTGGAGCTCGATCGTGACCCCGTCGAGCGCCTGCACGCCCTCGAAGGACCGTGAGATCGCGGCGGCCCGGAGGGATCCTCCGGGCCGCCGCTCCTCGCTGTGCGTGTCCGCCTCGGCCACGCCGACGACCGCTAGATCTTCGGAACGGCCTTCGCGGTGACGTAGGCGACGATCTTCGGCTTGCCGTTCTGGATGCGCAGCACGCGGTACTCGCGACCGAACACCGTGTGCAGCTGCTTCGAGAAGCTGACGAGCCCCGAGATCGTCGGGACCTTGCGGAACTTCTCCATCTGCGCCGCGAGCGCGACACCCTGCGTCGAGCCCTTGGCCCGCCTGATCGCGGTCACGACACCGTCGATCGCGGCGGCACCGGTCACGAAGCCGCCGGTGCCGGCCTTGACCGCCTTCGCGAGCGCGTTGACCGCCTTGTTCTTGTCGTCACCGAACGCGGACGCGAACGTCACGGCGTAGTAGTTGGAGACGACGGGGTCCTTCGGGAGCCAGTACGTGCCGTCGCCGGCCCACGAGTTGAGGATCGGCGTCTGGTTCCCGAGCGAGCGGAGACCGGCGACGAGCGTCGGCAGCTCGCCGAACGCCGTCGACGTCACGACGACGTCGGCCTTCACGCCGTTCAGGCGGCTGACCGCGTTCTGCACGTTGTTGGCGCCGGTCGCGTAGCTCTCCTTCGCGACGATCTTCCCGCCGAGCTGCTTGAACCGCGCCTCGAACGCCTGGACGACGTTCTTGAAGTAGACGAGCAGCGTGTTCGTGGCGAGCGCCGCCGAGCGCCAGCCGCGTGCCCAGGCGTACTGCGCCATGGCAGAGCCCTCGTCCTGGGCCACGTTGCCGAACGAGAACGCGAGCCGACCCTTCGCCCCGAAGCGCTTCGGGCCCATCTGATCGGTGCCGATGCAGGGGGCGACGGCGAGGATGCCGCGGTTGATCGCCTCCGTCACGACGGGGGTCGCGAAGTCGACGTCGCACGTCGTGAACATGATGTCGGCGCCCTTGCCGATCAGGCTCGCGGCGCACGCCTTCGCCTTCGCCGGATTGTTGTTGTTCGTGTCGCAGGTCACGAGGACGATCTTCCGCCCGCCGACGCCGCCCTTCCTGTTCCACTGCTTGACCCGGATCTGCGCGGCGGCGAGAGCAGGGCCGTCGAACGGCCCCATGTTGCCCTTGCCGTCGTACGCCCAGCCGATGATGATCGGGTCCTTTGCCGCCCCGACCGCCGTGCTCGCCAGCACCGCCGCGGCGGCGACGGCGAGCGCGGCCATGACGAGCGCTGCACGCGCCCCTCTGCTCCTCGATCTCATATGCCCTCCTGTGGGCTCGACGTTTGACAGGTTCAGGTCCGACGGTCGAACGGGCCTCGTCACCACGATTCCTCCTTCGCCTTCACGAGGCGGTAGAGCGCCGTGTGCAGCGGTGCGGCGACCCCGTGCCGCTCCGCTTCGCGGACGAGGGCCCCGGTGATGAGGTCGATCTCGGTCGGTCTGTGTGCTTCGACGTCCTCCAGCATCGATGGATAGTGCGCGGACCCGCGCTGCGTGGCAAGGACGTTCATCTCCCACGGGTCGTCGTGCAACGCGATCCCGGCCGCGGCGGCGACCGCCTTCCCCTCGTCGACGAGGTCGTGGACGAGATGGCCGAGATCGGTCGGCTCGTCCTCCGCGGCGAAGTGCGCGTCGTGTGGCAGCCCCGTGAGCGCGGCGACCGTGTTGACGGTCGCGTTGAAGATGAGCTTCGACCACTGCGCCGGGCGGAGGTCGGGGAGCGCCTCCACCGCGAGCCCGGCGCGGGCGATCAGGTCGGCGATCTCCTCGACGCGGTCAAAGGGCGTCTCCTCGTACGGGCCGAGCCAGGTCTCGGTGTCGAGCACGTACTCGACGTGCGTGTCGGAGTGCTTCGTGCCGCTCATGAAGGTGACGCCGGAGACGATCGGCCAGCCGCCGTGGGCGCGGACGATCTCCTCGGCACCGAGCCCGTTGAGCGTGGTGACGATCGTGGCGTCCGGGAAGCGCCCCTCGAGCGACGCTGCGGCCTCCTCCAGCCCCGTCGCCTTCGTGGCGACGATCGCGACGTCGAAGGCGGGGAGCGCGTCCGGGTCGTCGGTGGCCGTGACGCGCGCGGTGAGCTCAGAGCGCCCGCTGATGCGGAGGCCCTCTGCGTTCAGTGCGTCGGCATGTGCACGACGCCGCGTGAGCACGGACACGTCCACCACCTGGGCGAGGTGCCCGGCGAACAGGCTTCCGATCACCCCGGCTCCGACGACGCACACACGCTCGATCATTCGCGGCCGGTCAGGCCTCTGCCGCCGCGGGGACGCGCCCCTTGAAGTGCGGCACGACACGCTCGGCGAAGAGCTCCTGGTTCTTGATCGCCATCCAGTGCGGCGCTCCGCCGGCGTTGACGGTGATCCCGATCTCCTTCAGGCCCTCGCAGACGCCGATCGTCTCCTCGATGCGCGCGATGATGTCCTCGGGCGTCCCCACCCAGACGTAGTCCTCCTCGATCAGCTGCTCGTAGGGGACCTCGGCGAGCTGCTCCATGATCCCGGCGGCGTAGAAGCCGTAGCCGGCCGCCATCAGGCCGTCGGCCGGAGGCTTCTCGTACTCGGTGAGAGGCGAGCAGTTGCCCTGGATGAAGCCGTTGATCCAGTCCCTGCCCTCGCGCAGTGCGGTCTCACGGTCGTCGTCGAGATGGCACGCGTGGATCCAGACGATGTCGGGCTCGGTGCCGTGCTCGGCGCAGGTCGACCGGTAGAGGTCGAGCTGCTCCTCGAGCACCTTGTACGGCAGCAGCGGCGGCACCGCGACGCCCCACCCGCGTTCGGCGGCGAGCGTGTACGTGCGATCCGAGGTGCCCCCGAGGTAGACGCGGTACGGCGTGTCCACGAAGGGGACGACGTGGGAGTCGTCGACGTCGAAGTACGTGCCGTGGTGCGAGAACGACTCGTTCTCGAGCGCCTCGAGCAGGAGGTCGACGGCCTCCTCGTACCGGGGCCGCGCGTGCTCGTCGAGCGGCACGCCCGCCTTGAGCGGGAGCCAGCCGTGCCCGCGCCCCACGCCCCACTCGTAGCGCCCGCCCGTGAGGATGTGGGTGGCGTGGATGACGCTCGCGAGCACGGTGGGGTTGTGGTACGGGAGCGCGTGCAGCATCGTCCGGAAGCGGATGTCGCGCGTCCGCTGCGCGGCGGCGGCGAACAACGCGGTCGGGTTCGACGAGATCGAGAACTTCGGGAAGAAGTAGTGCTCGATCGCGGCGTACGCGTCGTACCCGAGCCGGTCGGCGTTGACGATCTGCTCGAGCGTCTCCGCGTAGAGCGTCTCGGGTGTCTTCCCAGGATGGAGCTGGAGCTCCGAGTACAAGCTGAACCGCATCATGCCCTCCTCGGTGGCATGTCAACGCAGGCCGGAGGAGTATCCCCGATCCCTGTCATGTCAGTCAAACCGGCGACGGCCGCACGCCCGCTCACGCGAGGACGGCGGTGCACTCGATCTCGATCAGGAGCCCCGGGACGGCGAGCCCGGTGACGCCGACGATCGTCTGTGCCGGATGCTCGGCGCCGCCGGTGACACGGTCGATGGCGGCGGTGATCGCCTCGTACTCCGTCGGGTGCAGCGTGTAGATCGTGCGGCGGACGACGTCGTCCCAGCCCGCCCCGGCCGCGGCGAGAACGACGCCGACGTTGCGCATCGCGGCCTCGGTCTGCGCCTCGAGGTTGTCGCCGCCGACGATCGAGAAGCCCTCGTCGAGCGCGACCTGGCCTGCGACGTGGACGACCGTCGTGCCCTCGGCGATCGCGACGTGCGAGAACCCGGGGGCCGGATGGAGCCCGACGGGGTTGACGAGCCTTCTGTTTGGCATCTCATGCTCCTTTCGTTGCGAGGGTGCGGAACTCGTCGTCCGAGACGAGCCGGCGGTGCTCGGTGCCGAGCGCCTTCACGCCCGCGAGCAGCTCGGGCAGCTGCTCCTCGGGGACGTCGAGGCCGAGCTCGGCGACCTTGATGCGGATCGAGTCGAGACCGCTCTTCTTGCCGAGGACGATCCCGCGGCGGGCGCCGACGAGCGCCGACGAGTACGGCTCGATCGCGGGGGGATCGTGGAACTGGGCGGCGACGGCGCCGGACTCCCGCGTGAAGAGGGCGTCGCCGGTCACGGGCTTCCACGGCGGGAGCGGCGTGGCGGCGCGTGCCTGGACGAGCCGTGACAGCTCGCGGGCGCGCGCGAGGTCGAGGTGCGTCGGGATCCCGTACAGGGCCTCGAGCGCCAGTGCGACCTCGACGAGATCCGCGTTGCCGGCGCGCTCGCCCATGCCGTTGACGGTGCCCTGCACCCAGGTCGCGCCCGCCCGCACGGCCGCGATCGCGGCGGCCGTGGCGAGCCCGAAGTCGTCGTGCCCGTGCCAGTGGATCGGCACGTCGGGCCCGACGGCGTCCCGGGCCCGCTCGACGAGGAGCGCCGCCGCCTCGGGGCTGGCGATCCCGAGCGTGTCGACGACGGCGATCTCGACGGCCCCGGCGTCGACGGCGGTCGCGTAGGCCTGCGTGAAGAACCCGGGGTCGGCGCGCGAGGAGTCGACGCCGAAGAAGCACACGCGGATCCCGTGGTCGGTCGCGAAGCGCACGGCCGACGCGATCCGTTCGAGCATCGTCTCGCGATCGACTCCGAGCGCGTCGAGCTTGCCGTCCGAGATCGGGCTCTCGATCACGGAGGCGCCGACGCCGATCTCGACGAGCGCCTCGACGTCGGCCGGCACCGCCCGCGAGAACCCCCACACCTCGGCGCGGAGCCCGGCGCGGGCGACGAGCTCGACGGCCCGCCAGTCGTCGGCCGAGACGCGCGGGAACCCCGCTTCGATGCGATCGACGCCGGCGTCGCTGAGCGCCCGTGCGATCTCGAGCTTGTCGTCGGGCGAGAGGACGACGCCGATCGTCTGCTCCCCGTCCCGCAAGGTGGTGTCGTAGAGGCCGACGGGCGCGGCGTCTCGGACGCCGAGCGCGGCCTCGTTCACCTCTCCGGTCCAGATCTGTGAGCGGTCGAGCGTCATCGCCGTCCTCCTCGCGTCGGGCGCGGCCGAGCATCGATGCCGGTTCGGCGCCGCATCAGGCCGCTCTCACGACGCCGTCGGGGAAGGGGCAGAGCTTCTCCGGCTCCCCGTCGGTGATCAGGAAGTTGTCCTCGAGCCTCAGCCCGCCGCCCTCGGGCCAGTAGCAGCCGGGCTCGATCGCGAGCACCATCCCCTCGCGAACCTCGCCGCCTCCCGCCTGATGGGCGTACGGCGGCTCGTGCGCGCGAGCGCCGACACCGTGCGCGACCGGATGCGTCGGCTGCCCGGGGAAACCGAGCTGCTCGATGCCGGAGCGAACGGCGCGGTCGAGGTCGGCGAGGCTCGCCCCGGGCACGCAGCGCCCGACCGCCTCGTCGTACACGGCGCGGAGCCCTGTCTCGAGCTCGCGGTAGCGCTCGGTGACCTCGCCGCACACGACGTTCTTCGTGTGGTCGCACCAGTAGCCGTCGGCGCAGACCCAGATCTCGAACAGCGTCGGCTCGTTCTCGACCACCGGGCGATCCGTGGTCGCCGTGAACGTCTTGATCCCGGGCCCCGACCACACGAGCGAGAAGCCGAGGGCGAGCTCGACCTTCCCCGCCCAGCCCGTCCCCTCGCCGTGGACGAACCCGAGCCACTCGGCCGCGACCTGCGCCTCCGACATGCCCGGCCGGATCACACCGCGAACGTGATCCATCGCGGCGCCCGCGATCTCGTTGGCGAGCCGCAGGCGCTCGATCTCCTGGGCCGTCTTCACCGATCGCGCCTCCGCGAGCAGCGCCGTCGCGTCCCGGGCGGCGGGGAAGGCGTCGAACCACGCCTTCGTGTACGTCGTCGGCTCGCCGACCATCCGGTCGGACGCCTGCGTGCCGAGCGTCGACTCGATCCCGATCACCTCGTACGGCGCCGCGGCATCGACGGCGGCATCGAGCACCCGGGCCGTCGGCGGGCGGGGATCCGAGGGGTGGTAGCCGGCGAAGAGGCGGACGTCGGCCGTCCACGCCGTCCGTGCGGCGTCGTCGGCGGACGCCTCGAGGCAGATCAGCGTCGGCTCTCCCTCGCGCGGGAACACGACGGCGTCGTACCCCTTCATCCCCCAGAAGTTCGTCAGGTAGAGGACGTTGTCGGGTGCGCGGGCGACGATCGCGTCCAGGCCCCCGGCGTCCATCAGCGCCCGCACGCGGTCGAGCTTCGCGTCGTCCCGCTCCCAGCTCACGCCACCGCCCCGCTCACGGCACGAACCCGGCGCGGAACCGGTACGGAGCGGTATCGACCGCGTCGGTATCGTCGATCTCAGAGGGAGGCGGGAAGGCTCCCCACCCGGGCGGGGGTGTGCCGCCGTGTCCCGCAGCCGGGCGTCTCACCAGCGCACTCGCGGCGGCGCGGGCTCGCCGTGCCCTTCCTCCCAGGACACGACCGGATTGCGGAGCACGCCGATCCGCTCGATCTCGCACTCCATGACGTCGCCGGGCCTCAGGTAGAGGGAGGCCGCGTCGGGCGAGAACCCGGCCACGCCCGAGACCGTGCCCGTGGAGAGGACGTCGCCGGCCGAGTAGCCGAGGGCGGAGTAGTGGCTGAGGATCTCCGGGATCGTCACGGACATGCGGCTCGAGTGTGACACCTGGCGCTCCGCGCCGTTCACGCGCAGCGTCATCGCGAGGTCGTGAGGGTCCGGGACCTCGTCGGGAGTGACGATCCACGGGCCGAGAGGGCAGAACGTGTCGATCGCCTTGCAGAACGAGAACACGCCGGAGCGCATCTCCCGCCGCTGGATGTCGCGGGCGGTGACGTCGTTGAAGATGACGTAGCCGCCGATGTAGTCCTGAGCCTCCTCGGGCGAGAACCACTTGCCCGCTTTCCGCAGCACGACGGCGAGCTCGAGCTCGTAGTCGAGCTCCTCGGTCAGGTGCTCCGGGTAGACGACCGGCTCGTCGGGGCCGACGATCGCGTCGACGTTCTGGAAGAACACGATCCACGGAGCGATCTCGTGCGACCAGCCGACCTGCTTCGACTCCTCCTCGTGCTCCCGGAAGTTCCCCGCGGTGTGGAAGAACTTCTTCGGGACGATCGGCGCCCGCAGACGCGCCTCGGCAAGCGACACGCGCTCGCCGGTCTCGTCCGCGCCGCCGCGCTCGAAGTACTCGCGCATCGTGGGGACGTCGAGGACGGCGATCTCGTCGCCGTCGAGGACGCCGGCCCTCCCCGCTCCTTCACCGAACGTGACGAGCTTCACGGCTCACCTCCCTCTCTCGTTTCCCGTCTCCACCCCTGCGACGACGGCGAACGCCACCACCGACCTCGCCCGGGGCCCGAAGGCGCACCGTTCCCTCATGCGACGCCACACACGCGGAGCGCGACGCGGGCGTACACCTCGGCGGTGCGCACGAGGCCGTCGATCTCGAGGTTCTCGCCCAGCTCGACGTCCATCAACCCGGTCGAGGTCCCGTAGTTCACCGTGGGGATGCCATACCGCGTCAGCACGGACGCGTCCGAGAACCAGCGCGTGACGTCGCGCTCGGGCACGGACCCGAACACCTCCTCGTGCGACGCGTCGATCGCGGCGACGAGCTCGTGCCCCTCGTCGATCTCGGCCCCGGGGGCGGTCACGTACACCTCGCCCTCGACCCCGTAGTCCGGGAAGCGCGCCGCCAAGTCGCGCACCATCTCCAGCACCTGCCGCCGGGCGACCGCCATCGGCTTCGTCGGCGGCACGCGCACGTCCAGGAAGAGGTCCGTGTGGTGCGGCGTCCGGGAGACGCGCCACCCGAACCCGCCCTCGATCGCGCCGACGTTGACGATCGCCTTCGCCCCCCGGTACGCGTTGTCGGGGTCGTCCTCCCAGGACGGGATCCACTCGTGCACCGCGGCCAGCACCTCGTGCATCCGCAGGATCGAGTTGCGGTCGCGTCTCCCCTCGCTGAACGCGGTGTGGATGAAATCGCCGTGCGTACGGATCCGCACCCAGAGCGCGCCGTAGTGCCCGAGCACCACCTTGCCCTCGGTCGGCTCCCCGAGCAGGCACATGTCCGCGACGCCACCGTGTGCGACGAGATAGCGGGACCCTGCGGCGTAGCCCCGGTACTCCGCCCCGACGGCGTCGCCGTACTGCGTCTTCTCGATCTCCCCGCAGACTGCGGCGATCATCACGTCGCCCCGGAGGCGGACACCCGCATCCTGCAGCGCGTGGACGGCCTCCACGTAGCAGGCGAGCGCGCCCTTCATGTTCGAGATCCCGAGCCCGTAGAGCCGCTCGCCGCGGACGAAGGCGCTCGGCTGGAACCCCGGCACGTTCCGCAGCCAGGGCTCACGCCCCGAGTACGACGTGTCGACGTGACCGTTGAACATGAGCGTCGGCCCGCCGCCCACGCCCTCCCAGGTGCCGATCGCGTTCGCGCGCCCCTCCTCCACCTGCTGCCGCTGCGTGCGCAGCCCGCGCTCCTCGCAGAGCTCGATCATCAGCTCCGCCATCGCCTGCTCCGAGCCGGTGAAGCTCGGTGTGTCGATCATCCGGCTCGCCGTCGCGACGAGCCGTTCGCGGTCGACGGTGATCTCAGTCACGGAAGTGCGGGAGCACCTTCTCGCCGAACAGCCGGATCTGCCCGTGCCGGTCGTCACCCCACAGCTCGAGCATCACGTGCGTGCACCCGGCGTCCCGGTACTCCTCGATCGCCGCGATGCACTCGGACGGCGTGCCTGCGATCGGCTTGCACCGGTCGAGCAGTGAGTCGGTCACCTTCTCCTTGGCCGCGAGGCGCCCGCCCTGCTCCATGGCCTCGGCCACCGGGCGGATCTCCTCGGGGTCGATCTCGGCCAGTTCGAGCAGTGTGTCGGCGGCGCCGGCGATGTTCTGCACCTTGTTCGCGAGGTACATGCCCGCGATCTCGCGCGCGCCGTCGCGGCCGACATCCCGATCGGACGCGTGGATCGACGCGACGATCGTGCAGCCGAGGTCGACCTCGTCGGGGTCGCGGCCGGTCTTCGCCGCACCCGCCTCGATGTTCTCGCGCGTGTAGCGGACGAAGGCCGGCGTGGTGATGGACGGGGTGAGGACGCCGTCCCCGATCTCGCCGCCCAGCTGTTGCATCAGCGGCGCCGTGCCCGCGACGTAGACGGGGACGTCCCAGCCCGGCGCGTGCGCCTCCGACGAGAGCGCGGGGATGTCCGCCGAGAACGCCTTCCCCTCGTACTCGAAGCGGCCGCCGCCGAGGATGCCACGCACGATCTCGACCGAGTCCCGCATGTGCGCGAGCGGCTTCGTCACCTTCGGTGGGCCGCCCTGCTTCGTGTTGTTGAGGAAGATCTTCGACGTCCCGAAGCCGACGATGAACCGGCCGGGGCCTGCCGCCTCCTGCACCACGCGGGCGTCCATCGCCGCCTGCACCGGATGGCGCGTGTAGGGCGAGATGATCCCCCAGCCTATGGTCAGGCGCTCCGTCTCGCGCGCCATCAGCGCGGAGACGACCGTCGACGACCGCGCTTCCATCTGGTGCTTGCGCCACCACGGGTACGCCTCGGCGAGCCAGACGGTGTCCATCCCAGCCTCGTCCATGACGCGCGCCGTCGCGAGCATCTCGTCGAGCGGCTCCATCGTCAGCTGCATCACGCCGATGCGCAGCGGCAGCGCCATCAGCCCTTCCTCCCAGGCTCCGTGATCCGTGACATGTCACCAGAACCTATCAGCAAATCCGGGGCCCGTCTCGCGCGTCGCGCGCGTGCTCCGTGCAGGGAGCGCGCACCCGCCACGCCGAGGCCGTCGCCCCCGCCGGCGTCGACGACGCGGCTCGAGATCGTGCGCGGGCGCGACGAGCCGACGGGTGCCTCCCGGCGAACGAGTGACCTCGTTGCGCCGGCCCCGACGCGTCGACCGACGGCCCGGGTGACGCTAGTCGCTCGCCCCCGCCTCCGTGACCTTCGTCTCGAGCGCAGTGAGCACGTTCTCGACCTGCTGGTTGACGATCGGCTGCAGGACGCGCTGGCCCATCGCGCCGACGGGGCCGGCGATCTTCACGTCCGCCTCCCACGCCATCGAGGTCTGGTCGCCTTCGCCGCTGAGCGTGAAGGAGGTCGTCATGTTCATCATCGCCCCCACGCCGGTCCCCTTCGCATTGAGCGACGCGAACTCGAGCGGCCGCTCCTCGACCTTCTCGAACTTCATCGTCATCTTCAGCCCGCCGAGCCCGAGCGGCACCTTCACCTTGGCCGTCCAGTGGCGCTCGTCCTGGATCTCGAAGCTCTCGACACCGGGCATCAGCGTGGCCATCTGCGCCGGGTCGTTGATCACGTCCCAGACGACCTCGCGCGAGGCCGGTAGTTCCCTCGTACCCTCGACCCTCACTTCGAACTCACCTCCACGTTGGCCCGTGCCGGCGCGGGATGCGTGAGCATCTCCCAGACGCGGTGGTACGGGTTGTGACTGTCGTAGACGAACACGTCGTGGCCGCCGGACCGGAGCGCGTCCTGGACGGCGGAGGAGATGCAGTGGATCGCGCCGCCCCCGCCCTCGCCCATGCCCTTCGCCCCGAGCGGGGTGAAGGGGGACGGCGACTCGATCGCAGCCGTCTTGAGCGGCGGCATGTCCATGACGTGCGGCACGTGGTAGTCGTAGAAGTTCGGCGTGAGGAGGTTCCCCTCGTCGTCGTAGGCGAACGTCTCCCACATCGCCGCGCCGATCCCGTGGGCGGTCGCACCCATCACCTGACCCTCGACGATCTTCGGGTTGATGCGGGTGCCACAGTCGTCGACGGCGGCGTAGTCGACGATCTCGTACTCGCCCGTCTCGGGATCGACCTCGATCACGCAGGCGTGGATCTGGGTCGCGTAGGTGAGCGTGAGGTTCCCGAACTTGCGCTCCTTGTCGGGCACGTCGAACGGCGGCCTGTACACGTAGCGGCAGTTCATCGGCGGCGGGTCCTCGGGGAAGCCCGCGTTGTTCGCGTTCGGGATCGCGCCGAGCGCCATGAACGGGAGCGCCGCCTCCGGGTTGTCCTTGATGCGGGCGAAGCCGTCCGCGAGCTCGATCGCCTCCTCCGGGCACTGGAACACCATCGACGCGAGCTTCTTCATCTGCCCCGCCAGCCCCTCGGCGGCGCCCTTCACGGCGCCGAGACCGGTGACCGCGAACTGGCTCGCGTACGTCCCGGAGAACCCGGCGTGCGAGTTCCAGTAGGTGTCGTGCCCTGCGCGCACGGTCACCTGGTCGACGTCGCACCCGAGGATGCCGGCGACGACCTGGGCCGCGGTCGTCTCGTGACCCTGGCCCTGCGGGGTCGTGCCGAGGGTGACGACGACCTCGCCGAAGATGTCGAGCTTCACCGTCGCGACCTCGTTGTTCCCCGAGAACTGGAGATCGGGGTTCAGGAGCTGGGACTGCCCGAAGTTGTTCGTGCCGGAGTCGAGGGTGGAGCCGATCCCGAAGCCGAGTAGCTTCCCGCGCGAGGCCGCGTCCGCACGCCGTTCGGCGAGCGACTCGTACCCGACGAGGTCGAGCGCGATGTCGAGGCAGCGTGCGTAGTCGCCGGAGTCGTAGACGCACCCGTTGGGCGTCTCGTACGGCATCTGCTCGGTCGTGATGTAGTTGCGCTTGCGGATCTCCACGGGGTCGTGCCCCAGTTCGGCCGCGACGATGTCGATCACCCGCTCCGTCAGCCACAGCTGCTGCATGCGCGAGTAGCCGCGGTTCGGCGACACGGGCGCCTTGTTCGTCATCACCTGCGTGAACTCGACCCGGATGTTGCGCCAGCCGTACAGGCCCGGCGTCACCTGCGACCAGATCACGCCGCCGAGGGGCTCGTAGCGGAGGTAGGCGCCGGCGTCGTCGAGCGCCCGGCAGCGCAGGGCGGTCATCGTCCCGTCGGCCCGGACGGCGACCTCGACGTCGTGGAACCAGCGCTCGTTGCCGTGCGACATCGACTGGTGGAACTCGGTCCGCCACTCCGTCCACTGGATCGGCCGGTTCAGCTTCCGCGCCAGCAGGCAGCAGGCGACGAGCTGCGGGTGCGACGTGATCTTGTTGCCGAACCCGCCGCCGATGTCCTGCGTCACCATCCGCAGCTTGTCGATGCCGACGCGCATCGCCGGGGCCATCATGATCACGGCGAAGCCGGGGAACTGGTTGTTCGTGTACATCGTCCACTGCCCCGTGCCGCGGTTGTACTCGACGAGCGCCCCGTCCAGCTCGAGCGGCGTCGAGTTGAAGCGGTCGAAGTGCAGCTCCTTGATGCGGACGACGTGGTCGGCCTCGTCGAACGCCGCGTCCACGTCCCCCCACTCCCACACGCCCGTGTACGACATGTTCGTCCCGGCCTCGTCGTGCAGCACGGGCGCCTCCTCGTCGAGCGCCGTGCGCGCGTCGACGATCACGTCGAGCGGCTCGTAGTCGACGACGACGAGCTCGGCGGCGTCGCGGGCGCGCTCGCGGGACTCGGCGACGACGGCGACGACCGGCTCGCCGATGTAGCGCACGCGCCCGACGGCGAGGGCGTAGTCCTTGACGTGGCCGCCCGGAGGGGCGGCGATCTGGAAGAACGGGTCCGTCTGCAGCGCGACCTCGTCCCCGGTGAGCGTGCCGTACACGCCGGGGAGCTCGAGCGCGGCGGACACGTCGATCGAGGCGATCTTCGCGTGCGCGTAGGGCGCGCGCACGAAGTGGAGGTAGCCCATGTTGTGACGCTTGATGTCGTCGAAGAACACGCCCTGCCCCTGGACGAGGCGCCGATCCTCCTTGCGGGGGACGCTCTGGCCGATGAACCCCTTCTCGAGCGTCGTCTGCTCCGTCTCGACGGCCGTCACGCCTCTCCACCTCCTCGGGCGGCCTCGTGCACCGCTTCCACGATGTTCCAGTAGCCGGTACAGCGGCAGATGTTGCCCTGCAGGGCGACCTTGATCTCGTCCTCGGTCGGACTCGGGCTGCTTTGGAGCAACGCCGACGCGCTCATCAGCATCCCGGGCGTGCAGTACCCGCACTGCAGCGCGTGCGCCTTGGAGAACGCTTCCTGCAGCGGCGTCAGCTCGCCGTCGGGCGCGAGGCCCTCAACGGTCCTGACGCGCGTGCCGTCGGCCTGGACGGCCAGCATCATGCAGCTCTTCACGGGCACGCCGTCGACGTGCACGGTGCAGGCGCCGCAGTTGCCCGTGTCGCAGCCGATGTGCGTCCCGGTGAGGTCGAGGTCGTCACGGATCAGATGGACGAGCAGCCGCGACGCAGGAACCTCCCGCTCCACTGCCTCGCCGTTGATCTCGAGCGCGATCGCCCTCGAGGTGGTGGGTGTCGTCGCCACGGCTATCCCCTCGCTCTCTCGGCCGCCTGCAAGACCGCGCGCACCGCGGACACCTCGGCGAGCGCACGGCGGTAGTCGGCCGACGCATGGACGTCGGACGGTGGGTCGAGCGTGGAGCCGAGGCCCTGCGCGGCCTCCGCCACCGCCGACTCCGAGTAGTCCCCGCCCACGAGCCGCTCCTCCATCGCCGTCGCCCGCACGGGGGTGCTCGACACGCAGCCGATCGCGACCCGCACGCCCGCCGCGCCGACGCTGGCGGCGGCGTTGACGACGTACGTCCCGTGGGCGCCGAGGGTCATGCCGCACATCGCGTCGCCGGAGCCCGCTGCGCGCGTGGGGACCGAGACCTTCGTCAGCAGGTCGCCCTCGCCGACGGCGGTGAGGTAGACGCCGACGAAGAAGTCCGCCGCCGGGACGACCCGTTCGCCGCCGGCGCCGAGGATCGTGAACGACGCGTCGAGCGCGACGAGCAGCGGCGGGAAGTGGCTCGTCGGGTCGTTCACGCACACGTTCCCGCCGATCGTGCCGCGGTTGCGCACCTGGACGTCGGCGACGGTCCCCGCGACCTCGGCGAGCACCGGCCGCGCCACGTCGACCTCGGAGGACGACGCGAGGGTGCTGAGCGTGACCATCGACCCGATCTCGAGCGATCCGCCGTCGGCGGAGAACGTGATCGTGCGGAGCTCGTCGAGATCTGCGAGATCGACGAGCACGTCGGGCGAGGCGGCCCGGGCCTTCATGACGTTGACGAGCGTCTGACCCCCTGCGAGGGCACGTGCCCCATCGTGCTCGGAGAGGAGGGCCAACGCCTCCTCGATGGTGGACGGACGCGCGTACTCGACCTCTCGAAGAAGCATGTCCCGAAACCTCGCAGACCGGTCGGAGACGTGTCAAGAAGGAACCGAAGCCGGCGTGCTCGATGCCGCTCGATCCCCGCACGAGGCAGACGCCGGGCACGCACAGGCCGACGCAGAGGCGACGCGACGCCGCCCACGGCGGACCGTGAGCGCACGCGCCGGTCGCGGTAGAGTCGCACCATGGCGTCGTACGACGCGGTCTTCGTCGGCTCCGGTGTGAACGCGCTCGCCGGCGCGGCGCTGCTCGCACAGGATGGTTGGAGCGTCTGCGTGCTCGAGCGGGAGGAGCGCCTCGGAGGGTGCCTGTTCACGAGCGACGACCTGACGCTTCCCGGGTTCACGCACGAGGTGCTCGCGTCGTGGCATCCGCTGTGGACCGGCGGTGCGGCGTACGCGGAGCTCAAGGACGCCCTCGACGCCCGGGGGCTCGAGTACCTGAACACGGACCTGCCGACGGGAACGGCCTTCCCGGACGGGACGGCCGCGTTCGTCTGGACGTCGCTCGAGGGCAACGCGGCGGAGCTCGACCGCTTCGCCGACGGGGACGGCGCCGCGTGGGCGGCGTTCTTCGAGCGCTTCATGGCGAACGCCGATCTCGCGTTCGGGATCCTCGGCACGGAGCTCTGGTCGGGCGCCGGGCTCTCTCTCGGGCGCACGGCCCTCCGACGGTTCGGGCGGCGCGGTCTGCTCGAGTTCGCGGGGCAGACACTCGTCACGTGTCGCGACTGGGTGACGCAGACGTTCCGCAGCCCGGAGGCGCACGGCCTGCTCGCGCCCTGGGTGTTGCACACCGGGCTCGGCCCCGATCAGGCGGCGTCGGGCTTCATGACGCAGGTGATCGCCGCCGCCTTGCAGCTCGGCGGCATGCCGGTGCCCCGGGGCGGAGGGCGTGTGCTCGTCGACGGCCTCGCCGGGATCGTGCGCGACGCGGGCGGCGAGGTCCGCACCGGAGCCGACGTCGAGCGCGTGCTCGTCGCGGGAGGGCGCGCCACAGGCGTGCGGCTCGTGGGCGGCGAGACGATCTCCGCCGGACGTGCGGTCGTGGCGAGCGTGACGCCGACACAGCTGTACGGCCGGCTGCTGGCGACTGTCGACGTGCCGGAGCCGGTGCGGGCGGCGACCGAGCGCTTCCGCTACGGGCGCGCCGAGATGCAGATCCATCTCGCACTCGACGCACCGCCTGCGTGGGCGGGCGGCCGGGCGTCGGAGCTCGCCCGCAGCCCGATCGTCCACGTCACGCCGGGGCTCGACGGTGTGTCCCGGGCCGTCAACGAGGCCGAGCGGGGACTGCTCCCCGCCGAGCCGACGATCGTCTGCGGGCAGCCGTGCGCGCTCGACGCGTCCCGCGCGCCGGAGGGCAAGTCGATCCTCTGGATCCAGCTCCAGGAGCTTCCGGCCGGCCCGGTGCGAGGCGACGCAGCCGGCGAGGTCGACGTCGGCGACGGGACCTGGACGGAGGAGCTCCGCGAGGCGTACGCAGACCGGATCGTCGCCCGGCTCGGGCAGGCGATCACCAACCTCGACTCGGCGACGCTGAAGCGCGTCGTCCTGTCGCCCGCCGAGATCGAGGCACTCAACTGCAACCTCGTCGGCGGAGACATCTACGGCGGCTCGTGCGCACTCGACCAGAACCTCCTGTGGCGGCCGTTCGCCGAGACTCCCGGGCACCGGACGCCGGTCGACGCCCTCTGGCTCGTCGGAGCGAGCACGCACCCCGGGCCGGGCCTCGGAGGGGGATCCGGGTACCTCGTCGCGAAGGAGCTCACGAAGCCGCCGCTCCCGAGACGGTTGCTGGCCCGCCTCCCGGGGCGGTCGTGAGGCTGAGCCTCTCCGAGATCTCGACGGTCGGGGCCTCGTTCGCCGAGGACGTCGAGGCGTACGCCGCCGCCGGGTTCGACGGCATCGGCATCTGGGAGTTCAAGCTCCCCGAGGACGACGAGCAGAACCGCGCGCTCCTGCGCGACGCCGGGCTCGGCGTCGCGACCTGCGTGCCGGCGGTGCCGTCGATCCTCCCGCTCGGCATCCCCGGCATGGAGGGGCCGCCGGACCCGGAGGAACGGATCGAGGCGCTCTGCAGGTCGGTGACGCGCCTCGCCGCATACGAGCCGGGCTGCGTCCTCTGCCTCACGGGGCCGTGCGGCGACCGTGACGAGGACGAGGCACGCCACCTGGTGATCGACGGGCTCCGTGCCGTCGCACGCGCCGGCGTCGCGGCCGGCGTCCGCGTCGCGCTCGAGCCGATCCATCGGACACAGCGCGACGACACGTCGTTCCTGAACGGCGTCGTCGACGCCTGGGAGCTCCTGCGCAAGGCGGGCCTCGAGTTCGTGCTCGGGATGTTGGTCGACACGTACAACCTCGCCGACGACCCGCAGGCGTCGATCTGGCTCGGGACGCACCTGGAGCGCGTGTTCGGCCTCCACGTCGCCGACTGGCCCGCCGACGAGTCTGCGGGTCGCGTGCTCCCCAGGCCCGACGGCCGCTCGCGCGCGTTCGTCGACGTGCTCCGCGAGGCGGGCTGGGACGGCTACCTCGACGTCGAGATCTTCTCGACGCCGGAGGGCTTCTGGAGCCTCCCCGTCGACGAGGCGGCCCGCCGCGCGCACGCCGCCGCCGCCGCGCTCCTCTGAGCCGCGTCGCGGCCGCCGGGCGACCGTCCCACGCGCCCGTAGAGTTCCGCCGATGCGCACCGACCTGCCCTCGGGGACGGTCACGTTCCTGTTCACGGACATCGAGGGGTCGACGCGGCTCCTCCACCATCTCGGGCCGGATGCGTATGCCGAAGCGCTCGCCGCGCATCGCCGAGCGCTCCGCTCGGTCTTCGAGGCACACGGCGGCGTCGAGGTGGACACACAGGGCGACGCATTCCTCGTCGTCTTCCCCACGGCGGAGGGAGCCGCCGCCGCCGCGCTGGAGGGCGTCGCGGCGCTCGAGGAAGGGCCGATCCGCGTTCGCGTCGGCCTGCACACGGGCACGCCGACCGTCACGGACGAGGGCTACGTCGGCGCCGACGTCCACCTGGGCGCGCGCGTGGCGGCGCTCGCCCACGGCGGCCAGGTGCTGCTGACGCAGGCGACGCACGCGCTGCTTCCGGCAGCGGCGGACGTCCGCGATCTCGGGCTGCACCGCCTGAAGGACGTCGCCGAGCCGACGCGCCTGCTGCAGATCGGGGGCGGCGCGTTCGCGGCCGTGCGGACACCCGGCGCGATAGACCTCCCCACTCCGGCGACCTGCTTCGTCGGGCGCCAACCGGAGCTCTACGATGCCGTCGCCACCTGGTACGAGCGCGAGCCCCGCGTGCTCACGATCGTCGGCCCCGGCGGCACCGGCAAGACCCGCTTCGCGATCGAGCTCGCACGGCTGCTCGCCGAGGAGGCGGACGGCGGCACGGTGTTCGTGGGTCTTGCACCCCTTCGCGACCCGGAGCTCGTCGTCCCGTTGATCGCCGAGCGACTCGGCGCGGCGTCGGCCGACCCCGCGGCCGTGGCGGCCCGTGTGGCCGACAGGCGCACGCACGTGCTCGTCGACAACGTCGAGCAGCTGCTCCCCGCCGCTGCGCGGCCGCTCGCCGAGCTCGTCGCCGCCGCTCCGGCGATCCGCCTGCTCGTGACGAGCCGCGAGCCGCTCCGGATCGGCGGGGAGACCGAGCTCGACCTGCCGCCGCTGAGGGAGGAGGACGGCGTTGCCCTGTTTCTCGAGCGGGCGCATGCAGTCCGCCCGGAGCTCTCCGACACGCCGGTGATCCACGAGCTCGTGCGGCGCCTCGACGGTCTCCCGCTCGCGCTCGAGCTGGCAGCGGCGCGCATCAAGCTCCTCGACCCGTCCCGGCTGCTCGAGCGGCTCGGGCAGCGCCTCGACATGTTTTCCGGCGCTCGCGACGCAGACGAGCGCCATGCGACGCTTCGTGCGACCATCGCGTGGAGCCACGACCTGCTCGACGACCGCGAGCAGGAGCTCTTTGCCCGGCTCGCGGTCTTCCGGGGTGGGTTCACGCTCGAGATGGCCGAAGACGTGTGCGACGCAGACCTCGATACGCTCGGCTCGCTGCTCGACAAGAGCCTCCTGCGCCGACGCAACGAGCCCGACGGCAGCGAGCGCCTCTGGATGCTCGAGACGATCCGTGAGTTCGCACGCGAGCGCCTCGCCGGGGAGCCGACGGAGGAGGATCGGGTCCGACGACGCCACGCCGAGCACGTGCTCGAGCTCTCGCGGGCCGCGCACCTCTCGTCCGAGGATCAGGGACGTGCGAGGCCCGACTACCCGCGGGTGCTCGCCGAGCAGGAGGAGCTGCGCGGCGCGCTGGACTGGGCGACCCTTCACGACCCCGTGCTCGCAGCAGAGATCGTCGTCGCCGTGGAGTCGTTCTGGGTGACGAGCGACGTGCGCGACGGTGTCCGGAGGATCGAGGCGCTCGCGGAAGCAGCCCTGCCTCCCGAGCTGCGCGCCCGGCTGCTGAGGGTTCACGGCGGGCAGTTGCTCAGGCGCGGTGAGCAGGAGCGCGGCGAGGAGCTGTATCGGACGTCGCTCGAGATGTTCCGCGAGCTCGGGGACGACGACAACGCGATCGCGCTTCTGGCGCGGTTCGCCGTGCACGCCGGCTGGGGGAAGACGCCCGACGAGGCGCGCCGCCTCGTGGCCGAGGTGCGCAGACTGAACGAGGCTGTCGGCAACCCGATCGTCGAGCCGCAGATGCTCTCGACCCTCGCAGATGTCGCCGAGGGCGAGGGCGACCTGCAGACCGCAGTCGAGCTGCAACGGCAGGCCGTGGCGGCGGCGACGGCGTGCGGGTTCGAGCTGTGGGCGCTCTGGTCGCTCTCGGGACAGCTGCAGCTGGAGGTCGAGCTCGGGCTCCTGGAGGGCGCCGAGCAGACAGGTCGGGCCGCGCTGCAGCTGGCGACCCGTCTCGACGATCGCCTGAGCCTACGGCTCGTGCTCCTCCTCCTCGCGCGCGCGGCACAGCTGCGCGGAGACCACCGGCGGGCCGGAACGCTCTGGGGCGCGCTGTTGCAGGCGGAGGACGAGGCACCGCTGTTGTCGCCCAGGGGCTGGTTCGAGGAGCTCTCGGCCCCGCTCCGCGACTCCCGCGAGCACCTCCTTCTCGAGTGCGTCGACGACGGCCGGCTGCTCCAGCTCAGCGGCGCCGTCCGGCTCGCGCTCGAGCCACCTCAGACGGTGCCGTAGAGCGAGAGCACGATCCGCACGAACTCCTTCGTGTCCTCGTAGAGCCCGACCTCGCGGACCGCCCGTGCGCCCTGGTACCAGCCGGCGAGCGCGAGGCGGACGTCTCCTCCGAACTGGTCGAGCTGCCAGCGCAGGTAGCGAACGCCGGCCTGCACGTTGCCGTCCGCCGTGCGCGGCGTCCGCCGGCCGAGGAGGACCGTGTCGACGAACTCCCACGTCTCGGGCAGGAGCTGCATCACCCCGATCGCCCCGACACTCGAGACGACGTCCTGCTGGAAGCCGGACTCCATCCACGCGAGCGCGCGCGCGAGCTTCGGGTCGACGCCGTACACCGCCGACCAGTGGTCGAGCGAGCCGCGCACGGTGCCTCTGGCTACGGCGCCGGGGGCGGCCGCGACGTGGGCGCCGGCAGGGATCCTGAGGCGTTGCCCCGGTACGATCACCCGGGTCAGCGCGAGGCCGTTCACGCGCGCCAGCTGCCACGGGCTGACGTGGTAGCGGGCGGCGATCGAGAAGAAGCTCTCCCCCGGTCTCACGGTGTGCACGAGAGAAGGAGCGGGCTTCGGCCGCGCCGCTCCGGCGCTCGCTCCCGGGATCCGCAGTCGCTGGCCCGGCACGAGGAGCGACGAGAGCGTCAGCCCGTTGGCACGTGCGAGCGTCGCCGCACCGACCCGGTACCGCTCCGCGATCGCGTAGAACCCCTCGCCAGGCCGAACGACGTGGATCCGAGGGGCAGGCGCCGTCCGACCGGCGCCGGCCCGCGACGCGAGAGCACGGAACGTCTGACGGCCCGCGATCCCGTCGGGAGACAATCTCATAGCACGCTGGAATCTCTGCAAGGCACGGGTCGTGCGCGGCGTGAAGCGCCCGTCGACGGCCGACCGCGGCAGGCCGTACTGGCGCAGCGTGAACTCGAGCGCAGCGACGTCCCACCCGACACTGCCCACGCCGAGCTCGCGCTGCCCGAGCAGCGGGCCGCCGAGGCGGCCGAGCGCCCGGCGCGTCCTCGCCGTCATGCGCCCGTCGGGCGTGAGGCCGGCACGACGCTGGAGCGAGAGCACGCCCGTCTTCGTGAGCGTGCCGTCGACGCCGTCGATCGGTCCCCCGTAGAGGCCGTTCGCCCGCAGCGCGACCTGGAGCGCGGCGATGCTCGCGCTCGCTGCCGCCGCCGCCGGAGCGAGGACGAGCGCGCATACGACGACGGCGCCGATGACAGCCGACCGACGCATCGGGGACCATGTTCGCTCCGTGGGCGGCGATTCCTCGCCGTCCACGGCCCGCGCGGGAGTGGATCGCTACGCGGTGGGCGGCGTCGGGGCCGGTGCGTACGCCTTGTTGACGTAGACGATCGGCACGTCGGACTCCGCGGGAGCGTCCCCGCCGACGACGAGCCCGGTGACCACGACGTGGTCGCCGATCACGAGCTCGTCGAGCGTCTCGCACTCGGCGTGGGCGATCGCCCCCTCGTGGAGGACGGGAACGCCGTCCCGCCCGGCCGTCCAGGCGACGTCGGCGAACTTGTCGTCCGCCTTCGAGGCAAAGACGCGGCACACCGCTTCGTGGTCGTCGCGCATGAAGTTGACGACGAACCGCTTGCGCGCGACGAGCGCGGGCAGCGTGCGGGAGTCCCGGTCGACACAGACGAGCAGGATCGGCGGGTCGGCGGAGACGCTCGTGACGGCGTTCGTCGTCAGTCCCCGGGGCGTCCCGTCCGCGTCCAGCGTGGTCACGATCGCGACGCCTGTGGGGAACGCGCTCATGATCGCGACGAACTCCTCGCGGGAGACGGGCATGCCCTCAGTCTGGCACGTCGCCTGCGGGCGGTCGACGCGCGCTCACCCGACGGGCCACTCGAGCAGGGAGCGGATCGGCGTACGCCACGCGTCGTGGAATGCCGGCCCCTGGGGCCCTGCCCCGTACGTGATCGGGTCGATGTTCGGGAAGCCGACGTACTGCGCCTCGCCCCACGCACCGCGGTACCGCATCCCCCCCGGGGACGCGGCCCGAACGGGCGCGACGCGCGGCGCGACCGTACGACCGCGGGCGGCGCGATCGACGGGCTTCATCTCGTACGCGTCGAAGACCGCGAGCGCCTCTTTCGGCCAGCAGGCCCGGTCGAGCGGCCGCGTCGCGGGGCCGAAGTAGTTCGCGTGCGACCCGAGCGCGACGTAGACGACCGGTCGCGACCCACGGCGCGGCACGCGGCTCCACGCGCGCCGGACGCCGGAGCAGTGGCGCGAGAGCCCGGCGAGCACCGGGCGCTCGCGCGCGTCGAGCACGACGCTCACGAGCTCCCAGTCGCCCTCGTGCGCCTGCCAGAACCGTCCCTGCGCCGCGACGTGCTCGTACGGGTTGAACGGGTAGAAGAGCCAGTACTCGAGCACGATTCGAGTGCGCGTGCGAAACACCGCCCCGTAGACGGTGAGCCTCGTGTCGTGCGCTGCCTGCGCCGCTGCGTAGCAGGCGGTCGCGTCCGGGCCGTCGACCGCGCGACAGAGGCGCTGATCGAGGCGGGCGCCCTTCGGCGCCTGCGGCAGCGGGGTCGAGGTCGGCCCCCAGGTTCCGTCCGCCGCCTGCACGGTGAGGTCGCTGTCGGCGAGGAACCCGTCCACCGCCACCGGCAACAGCTGCTCGTCCGGGTGGAGCACGACGACGGGGCGGTGCCGCTCGAGGAGCTTCGCGTCCGGCGTCCGCGCAGTGGGGGTCGCGGCAGCCGCGAGGCCGACGACGAGCGCGGCGACTGCTGTTCCCGCCGCGATCACGGACGACCGCACCATGCACCCATGGTCGCTCCCGGGTGGGCTGCACGTCATCCGGGTCGCCCCGGATCCGGGCTCACCGCAGCCGAGCGACGCCCCCGCCCGGATCGAGCTCGCAGACGGGGACGCACCGGCCCCTGGCTGCGCTGCGGAGCGGCGCGCCTAGCGCTCGGGCACCCAGAGCACGTGCGTGACGCGCGTGACGCCGCCCGGCAACCGGTCGACGTAGACGGAGCCGTTCGCGCGGCTCGCCTGGGAGAACGGCGGGGCGTTGCCGATGCCGCCGTTGCCGCAGTTCGGGTTCCGCGGCGGGCAGCCCCCGCCGCCTCCACCGCCGCCTCCACCGCCGTCGAGGTGCGCGTAGATCGACTCCAGCTCCGCGTAGTCGTGACTGTTCGGGTGCTGGTTCGACCCCGGGTCACGCGTGTAGTCCATGCACGTGCCGAGGTTCGGGTTGCTGAAGCTCTCGTCCTGGTGGTCGAGGCCGAACGCGTGGCCGATCTCCTGGCAGACGACCATCTGCTTCCACGCGGACGAGTTGTAGCGCGAGTCGTCGACGAGGAACGTGTCGTTCAACTGCACCGTGGCCTGCACGATGTGGTCACCCGACGCCCAGATCCGGGCCATGCCGAGCCATCCTCCCTGCCGGAACCCGTAGCGGTCGTTGCAGACCTCCACGCGGCCGGCGACGGCGCCGCACTTGTCGAGGCCCGCACCGCCCGTGGTCGACAGGCTCAGCACCTTCGACCTGTTCCAGTCGCCGACTGCGGTGCTCAGCTGACCGGCGTACGCGGGGCTGTTGCTGGCGATGACGAGCGCGAGCGGGTTCGCCGAGCGCTCCCAGTGGTAGTTGCCCCACGAGTGGCTCGCGGCAGCGCTCCCCACGACGAGCACCATCAAGGCGAGCCCCACCCCAACCGTCATCACGCGTTGCATCCCCGTCGACCTCCTCGGATCGGCCCGAACAGTGCAGTCCTTCAGTGTGCGGAAGCCGTGGGACGGCGTCAACGGAAGCGCGTGACAGGCCTCGCGGAGCCGCCTCCCCGTGCATCCTCCGCGTGTCGCTCCGCCGCTCTTCCAGCCGCTCTTCCAGGCGACACCACGATCACGGTGGGAGCATCAGCCGGGCGGCGCGAAGCGCCAGACCTCGTCGTCGACGAGCGCCGGGCTCGGATCCGCGAACGACACCTCGCGATCACCGCCGAACGTGAAGATCGCGGGGCGCTGCCCGCTCGGGCCACCCCTGACGACGAGTGAGTCGAAGTCGTACTTCACGTCCGCCGACGACACCGCGTTCCACGGGTTGTCGCTCACCTGCTCCCAGCGT